>JBHLRT010000155.1:0-5414 GCA_048882305.1 Candidatus Thorarchaeota archaeon | reverse complement strand
CAAAAATCATGGGTATATTGGGGCCACTTGCTAACGTAATCTTTACCTTAAGCACAACCTTCTTCGTGATCTTTGTAGCTGAGGCTCTTGGTGGGGGTCCTGGGATGTATCTTCAGGGTATGGGGCTTGTTGGAACTCTTGTGGTTGTTCAGATGATTGTCCAGATTTCCCTCGATTATCCAACCGGTGCAGTGGGTGACTGGATAGGTCAACGATACATCATTTCAGGAGCCCAGATCAGCTTTGGTATTGCATTCCTTCTGATCTCTTTTGTCACAGTTGACACACCTTACATCTATCTCGTGGGTGTCTATGGATTGATGGGCTTTGCGCAGTCACAAGCAAGTGGAGCCTGGGGTGCTTGGTTCGATAACAACTATAGAGTTGCAATGCCTGGAGACACTGACAGGAAGCAATACGGAGTTTTCTGGGGCCGCATGGGCATGATGATGCAGATAGTTTCCACAGCTTCCCTGATTCCGGGCAGTATCTTGGCTGTTGTGTTCTCACGAGCCTGGGTGTTCCAACTACAGGGTATTTTGGCCTTTGTGTTTGCCATTGCAGTATTCAGACTTGTTCGAGACTTCCCTGAAGTAGAGGAGCAAAGGGCAGCAAACGGTGGCCGCCCAGACATGGGTGAGTACTTTTCTATTCTCAAAGGAGGCGTTACATATCTCTTCAGACATGCATTCGTCCGCTACATTGCAGTAGGAACGATGTTGGCTGTGAGTAGCATCATGGTCTGGGGAAACCTGATTCTGTTCCCGATGTACTACCTTTACCTGATCACTGATGTTGGTGTTGCAAGCTTCAGAACATTACTCTTTATTCCAGGGATATTCTCACAGGAGCGATCAGGAATATGGTCTCGAAGATTTGAACCAAAGAAATGGATACCACGTTTCAGACTGATGCAAACATGTGGTTTCATCTTCTTCTGGGTGTTTGCCGCAATCATGACATTGTTCCCACCTACTACAAACAGTGCAAATATTCTGACACTCTATTGGCCCTTCACGACAATAGAATTGTTGAGTCTTCCAGTTGAGAACATAGTACCTATTGCTCTCATATTCACAACCTTTGTTTCAACCAGTTTCTTCGGTGGGTTTGCTGAAATATTGACTCAGAGAGTACTCATTGATGTGATTCCAAATAGAATCAGAAACTCAATGTACTCACTGTTTCCAACACTTGCCACTCTGTTCGCAATACCACAGATTGCATTGTTTGGATGGTTGATTACTATCATAGGTTTCCCCCTGACACTTGCGTCGTGCGGAGTTATTTCATTCACTGGAGTCATATTGATTATCCATGGCTTTAGACATGAGGCTCCAGAGCCTGATGGAGAAGCTTGGGCAAACGGTGATGCTGTTCTCCTACCAACAGAACCCGAACCTGACGAGCTTAGTCTTGAAGAGATCGACAAAGAAATCATTTCAGAGTCTGATCCTGGCGGAATGGAAAGTTACCCAGAGGGAATCCATCTAGACGACTAAGCATACATCGAGGCTGCATTGTCATGCAGCCTCTTTCATCATTTTATCTGCCAGCACAAAGTTAATACTGACTCTCGTAGAATGAACTTCGGTGCTTACAATTGACGGATAGACCTCAGTTTTTGACAGTATCTTACTCAGATTCTGGTCTTCAAACCATGAACTATGAACGTAAGATGGTCCGAGAAAAAGATGTGAAATTTGATGGAGAGGATGGTTCCCTTGAACTCACTGATGTTCGTCTGGTCTGGTACAAGAAGCCCTCCCGAAAAGGCGGATTGAAGAAATGGGGCGCTCTTGCAGGCGCAGTCGCTGGTGCAGCTCTACTGGAAGGTGCAGGTCGACAAATGGGTGGTATTGGTCGAGCTGTTACTCGAGGTCTCGCGAGAGGAATAACTTATGCTGCTGTTGGTACTGCGATCTCGTCGTGGACTGCTGATTCCTACTACAACAAAGATCAGAATGGAAACACTGAGAGTCTGGCATTGCCGCTCTTGGCGATAAGTCAGGCAACTCAGAGTGGTGACAAACTGATTGTGGAGTTGAAATCTGGTGGAGCAATGGAATTCAAATTCAAACAGAAACGAGTAATTCCATCAATTATTGCAAATGTTTCAGCCGCTCAGAATCAAGGTAAATGTCCATACTGTGGAACCAATGCCGGAAATGTGCCTACTTGTCCCAACTGTGGAGGTGTCATTGAAGGCGGTAGTGGCGGAGCTCCTGCTCATGGTGCTGGTGGCGCTGGTGCAGGTGGACCCGGTTCAATGACCATTCAATATCGAGATGTTGATGGTGATGGTCAACCTGATTCTGTCACCGTGACAGGTGCAGGTGTTCCTGGAGGAAGTCAAGCTGGCTTTTGTCAGAATTGCGGAACTCCTTATCCTCAAGGTGCAAGATTCTGTAACAGTTGCGGCCACAGAGTAGGATAATACATTATTGAAGGGCTCAAAATAGAGCCCTCCACTATCTTTTGCCACTATTCAAAGAGGTTTTCATCTATAGGTCTAATGATATCTGAACAGGTTTCATACCCTTCTTCATACTGATATCCGCGAATGATGACAATTGGCTTTCTTTCACCTGCTTGTCCCATAAGTGGTTCAGCAAGAGCAGCTAGCTCATCAACTTGGCAAACTGTCGATCGCTTCAATATCCTCCCATGAAGGTCTTTTCTTCCTTGGTTATGCTTGAAAGCATTAATGCCTGCGCACCCAATAGCAACATTGATTGAACCTTTTCTCCATGGTCTTCCTTGTGTGTCGGAAATTATGACGGCTAGTTTCTTTCCTGTTTCTTCCCTTAGACTACTCAAAATGAGCTTTGCAGACTCGTCTGGCTTTTGAGGTAGTAGAACATACTCTCCCTCTGGTGCATTTGACTTGTCGACTCCACTGAAGTTACAGATAAGTCCTGAATGAGTTTCTGTGATTAGAACTCCCTCGTCTCTGATTACTCTTGAGGACTCTGCTAGTGCAAGCTGTACGTGAACCGGATCAAATCCATTCCTCTCAGCGATGTCACGAGCCTTACTAGAAACTTCAACATCTGAAGCTCTAATCACCCTGTTTTCTGACTTTGAAACAATCTTTGATGCAATAACAAGAACATCACCATCCATGATTCTTATTCCCGATGCTACACTTGCCTTGAGTATCAATTCAGAGATGTTTTCGCCAGCTTTGATGACTGGAATATTTGATAATGGAATTGCTATGATGTCCTTTGGTTTCATATCTTGGTCGTGTTGCTGTTGTTATTTCAACGGAAAAATCTGTTCATCTAAAGGTACATCATCGATATACTTAGAACACGTGTTCAAGGTGCCATACATAATGCTAAATATGACTTCAAAAGCGCTTCAATTTGTACGAAACTATAGAAAGAGGCGTTTTGAAGGGATTAGTAACAGAAATGATTAATATACGATTAGGAAAATCTCTCTATTCAACGCAGAATGCCGTTTCGAAGGGAAATCAGTCCTAACGAATTGACACAGCATCTAGAGTAATTTCCATACTTTGGAGAGAATCAAATTGAGTCCATCCAATAAGTCAAAGTCCAAAAAAGAGCCTAATTCTAAGGCAGACAACAATCCAGAACCTGTTTTGAGTGAATCTGGTGATATAAAACAAGGTACAATTGCCAAATTCATGAGAAAGCGAACACAACTAGTTGGCTTTGAAACTGGACTCAACAAACACACTCAGTATGCCATTGAATTTTTAGATAATGCTATTGATGCTCTTGAGAGTTGGTGGTGGAAAACAAAGCGGCATCCTAGACTTCAAGATAAAATAGACCAACAGGTAATAGATGAGGTTCGCGTCAAGCTGGAAGAAGGCCAAGTTGATACAATTGCTCTAAGTAAACAACTTGAGAGGGATGTCAGAGCTGGGAAGGAAGTAGAGATCCCTCCCAGACGCAAGGAAACAATAGATGATGGAATCACTGAATTCAGAAAGTTCGTCGCACCTCTCAGATCTTTATTGACCAAGAGAGAACCATTAGTTGTGATTGAACTGAAAGAGGTTCAAATGCCTGATCTAGTGCCAATTGATGATGAAGAAGGCTTCAAGGTATACGAATTCACATGTTTTGATACGGGTGTTGGAATGGTGCCTGATGACCTCGAGAAATTTGGTATATACTTGGCATCCAGTAAATCCGAAAAGTTGCGGCAGACACGAGGAAGCCAAGGTTTTGGAGCACCATCCGCATTCAGTGATGCACAGAATACAACTGGAAAGCCAATATTCACGATTTCAAAAAGATTCGGAGTAGATGAAGCTACGGTCACAAACTTCTACACAACTACTGCAAATACAAAGGACCATGTTGGCGGTCCAATTAACATGGACCTACCATTTCATCATGGAACATATATCAAATTGCATTACCTAAATATCCAGTACCGTCGCGGGTATGCCGATATTTATGCCGAGATGGCTTCACTACTAAATTCACATGTAACCATTATTTTCATAGATCCATACGGTGTTGTAAACATCTATCCTAGAAAAGTGAGTGCATTTCCTGAAGAACCCAAATATGCTCAACCACACCCCGCAAGTATAAGAATCGGTGAATTCCAAGACTTACTTCGAGAAACAAGAGAAAGTGACCTTAGAGGATTTCTCACAAAGGCATTTTGTAGATTGAGTAGCAATAAAGCAAAGACCATTGTTTCAAATGCAAGCAAAGATCTTCGAAGAAGACACCTTGATGACCTCAAGATGACAACTCCTACAGATTCACTATCTAAAACTGAGGTCGAACTACTATATCGCTCATTTTCAAATGAAGATTACATCGCACCACCAACTGACACGGTTGTCCCGGTAGGTGAGGAGGTTTTTGAGCAAACAATACAGATGGCTTACAAGCCGGATTTTGTAACTGCAGTTACTAGAAAACCTACTTCAGGTAAGGGTCTCTCATTCGCGGTTGAAGTATGTATAGCCTATGGCGGAGAGATAAAACCAGCAACATCTGCGCCTATGGTACTTTGGAGATTTGTTAATAGAGTTCCAAAGCTTCGAGATAATAGCGACTGCGCAACCTGGAAAGCGACTGCTTCAGTAAACTGGAAGAACTACAAAGTAACAACTTTCGATAATGGAATTCCTCGTGGCCCAATAATGGTCTTTATTCATGTCGCAGGCGCATATGTTCACGTGATGTTTAAAGGTCAAAGTAAGCAGGCTTTGGCAGAGGACGAAGTGCTACTGAGAGAGATTAAACTCGCCCTTGAGGATGCTGGTCGAAAATTCAGACGATTCATAACAAGACGCGAAACGGCAAGAAGGAAGGCAAAACGCGCTGGAATATTGGCAATGTATGCCGATCAATTTGCTCAAAGTCTGGTGTCAATTGCTAACGATGGCAAAAAGAAACCTCTCTTTGATG
>JBHLRT010000154.1:0-5417 GCA_048882305.1 Candidatus Thorarchaeota archaeon | reverse complement strand
ATGCTGTCTTGAAATCGAACGTGAACCTAAATTATTCTACTGCCGTGAGGGATGGTGAGGATAAGTTAGGTTTCAGAGGTCCCATAACACTCGCGCTAGGAGGTACTTTCATAGTGTTCCCCCTCTTAGCTTACTCCCTTCTGTTATATGAGGGGAGATTATCATTTCCATATGCTGGTGCTGCATATGGAATGATGGTGTTTGTTTGTACTGTTGTCTTTCTTGGTCTGATAGTTGTTGGACTGGGACTTCAGATGATTTTGAAAGATAGCAAGTAACAACCCATACTCAAATCAGTTTGCGAATTGCTCTCAAATCTTCTATGAAGAGTAATCCAAAGAAGAGGTCACCAGCTGCTACTAGAACAACCCATAATGAGGCTTGACCAAAGAGGAACCACAGTGTTGGGATAATGAAAACAGTTGTTTTTTCGAAACAAGCCATAATGATGAGACCATGGTTCTCCTTTAGGTTTGTACTGACAATGTAGAAACCAATACCAAACACGAAGACCAGGCCCATGAAAGAATCAAACCAGAGCATAGAATTAGGAATTTCAAGGCCAACCGCTAGGAAATAGTTCATGTCTATTCTTGGTAGAACCCAAAAAATTATGGCAAGAATCCAGTTCCAAAATGCCGCACAGAGAAATATGAGTCGATGATACCGTTCTCTCTCCAAGGGATGTTCACCAAACTTCGGCATGAAATCAAGGATATAACTCAAGCGTCTTTGTAATCTGAAGTCAGATAGTGGGATTAGCAAAAAAAACAGGAGCAGGAAGGATTGTTTTTCCCTTCCTGAATTACATTCAATAAACTAGCGAACCTTCACAAAATAGACCACAATGACAATGGCTACAACAGCAACACCAGCGATAACGCCGATGAGAAGAGGGTCTAGTGGTAATCCTGGAGTACCTAAGGAAAGGACAAACTCTGTGTAACCGGTGTAGTTGTTCCCAATAAAGATACTAAGATCACTACTTGCCAAGTCTTCTGTAAGGTCGATTGATGCTTGACCAGTCAGGGATTGTTCTCCACCTACTGCTATCATAGAATCAAGTACTTGATTGGAAGCATCGAGTATTAGCACACTCTCCCTACTACCCAAACGAGGACTTAGATTCTCAGTTCGTGTGTTAAGACTTACAGTATCGCCAGCAGATGTTCCTCCAGAGTATCCTGTTATTGAGATATCTAGTCTAGGAGTCATCTCTAGTAGATACTCGAATGAAGGAATGAGGTCATCCCACAGAGAGTCTATTTCTGACTCCACGGGATTGAAGTATCCGTAGATACCCTTCCATTCACGGATGATATGTGTACTATTGTTCTCAATAATCACATGGGCTTCCTCTGCGTCTACTGTAGCGTTGTGATATATCTCAAACGTGATGGGCACTGTAGTACCACGCTCATAGTACATCCATTCCTTCCAACCTCCACTCAAACCTGTTTCAAATCTACTATCTTCGCCAATATATCCTAGATAATCATTGAACCCATCAGGTAGAATGTCTGCGAAGTCTGATGCAATAGAATAGTAAAGGGGGCCATCACCTGCAGGCCAGTTTTCAGACTCATCGGTCGGAAAATAAGTCGCATTAATTCCTGTGTGAAGTGAGTATGCCATGGCAAATCGATGGTTGAGCGCAAAGTCACGAAATGCTTGGGTTTCAGGCTCTGAGAAAGGCTCTGTCCCACAGTAAATCTGAGTTTCAGGAATTAGAAGATCGCCACCGCCTACACCCCAAAATTTGGGGTAGTTACGATTGAGGTCAACAAGACCAACCTCATCTTCGTTTACTAAATCATCGCCATCATTGTCTATACCTTCCCAGTACCCCCAGTCAACATCATAATAATAGTCAGGCTCTTCACTTGGGTAATCTTTCTGGTAGACCAAGAATTCAGAGATCCATCCATCGCCATCTACATCCTCAACATCATCCTCCGAGATGAGTCCGTCACCATCGTTATCATATGGTCGGAGGTTTTTCCGTAGCCAGTGATTTCCCTCATTAACTACTACATTAAGAGCATCGGGATTAAGTGTCGGGATAATGTAAATTTCCTGAGTATCGACATATTCGGTGATTAAGTCATCTTCACCATAGTTGTTTAGCAGAAGAAGGATGAACCTAAGTGCAACTTCCACGGTAACCTGTTCTCGACCATGATGCTGAGCTAGAACGAGTGTCTTTGCTTTCTGAACAGTGTTCAGTTCATTCGTAATCCGTAGACAGGTCAGATTCCGACCTTGGTAGCTCTGGCCAATAATCTCCACGTCGACAAGCTCTGGTGCAAGACTCTGTATATTTTCTATCTCCTCATCAAGTTCCACAGGATCATGAAACTGTCCATCATAAATCAGTGAAATTGTTGTCCATGTTCGGTCTACGGAAGGTGTCACTGTCTTCTCGATTACGAGAACACCATCTTCCGATTGTGAAGCCAGTCCCTGAACAGGAGCTATAGTCAATGTTATGAGTAGTGCGAGAAGTAGAATCTTTGATTTCATGTATGTGATCGTGATTCACCTCTGGTTTTGTGCTATCCCAGCTAAACCTCCTGACAATCTCATATTCTGGGACCTATTTGCATAGTTCCAAACTATCCTCAGTCCCTATAATAGCCGTTTAGTTTAACGTAAGGTCTTGCTAGAAAGTCCACGAAGCAATGCACATAAGAGGGAGAGAAAGATGACTCAAACGGTGACAGGTCGTGAAGAAAACTATCATCATCTATGAAAGCCTCTACGGGAACACAAAGAAGATTGCAGAATCAATCTGTGAAGGAATCAACAGTGTAGAAGGTGTGGACTGTCTAATAAAGAAGACAGGCGAGATTCATACAGATGATCTTTGTGACTATGATGCGATTTTATTTGGATGTCCAAATCATAATCAAGAACCTGCACTCAATATAGTCAAATTCATTGATAGAGCATCAATTGTTCATCTTAAGGCAAAGATTGGAGCAGCCTTTGATACATATACAGGTGGGAACAAGGATGTTGCTGTCGCTAAGCTTGAAATCATAATCCAGGCCAAGCTTCCGGGTATCTCTCTTGAAGGAAGAATTTCCGCGAAAGTGACTGGTCGAAAAGGGCCTCTGGCGGATGATGAAGAGTCAAGAGCACAAGAATTTGGAGAAGAGTTTGGACGGAAACTCATAGAATAGTTATTTCTATTTGCCAACAATTCATAAGCATCGGTGCGTAGGTAGAAAACAGATTTGCGTAGGTTTGGAGGTAGACCTTATGCAATGGAAGAAAGCATTGGTCGCAATAATCGTAGGAATACTCCTATTCATGTCTGATATTCTGTATGGATGGATGTCAGTCAACATAAGTGGAATTTGGACAATTTGCATCGTCATGTTCATTGTTGGCATAATTGCAGGTGACTTCTCAGGAGGTTTCGTCGCAGCCTTTCTGACTGAGCTGTTGAGTGTTCTGTTGCTATCTCTGTTCCCACAGATATTGGTCCCAGGAGTCACTATTACGGCAGACAACATCTTTTCTATGATGTGGCTCGTCATGGGGTTATCGATATCGTATAGTTTGAGATTCCCAGATGAACCAATTCCCTGGTATGAAGCTATTTTTATCTTCGTTATATTAGTCATATTTGCCCCATTTGTATATGCAATGGCCTTATTATTCGGTATATTAGGTGGCGGGATTGGTAAGATTATCTATCCAAGAATCTTCAAGCCAGAGGGAACTCCAGTAAGAGCTACAACTCCGGCTCCTCAACCGGGACCACCTGTATCACATGAACCACCGCCGGAAGATTCCCCAGAACCACAGGTTGCACCTGAAGAAGAAGGAGAACCTTTGGAAACAGAGGGTGAGGATGAAGGTTCCAACGAATCTGGCGAGAATTATTGAGGATAGTAACAGTTATAATATAATAGTTACTATTATCTTAGTTGGAGCTACCACCGGTTCTGACAAGACCAGATATTAGTACATGAGCAGATGTCGCTGAGAATCTGGAATTATTCACGGAGATAGAACAGTGAAGTCCGAGGCCATCACCGTGTCAGGCGCAGAAACTAAAACACCATGTGGCAAATGCGGTTGTATAATCATGTACACATCTGAGTTCTGTGTGTTCTGTGAAGCTGCCGCTGAAATCTTGATTGAGGCTCTTACAGACTTTGGTGTACCAAAGACGGCTATCCGTGAGGTGGATGTAGAAACTGGGGATGATTGTGGCTGCGGCACAGATGATGTGACGATGCTTCCCACCATTAAAGTCTGTGATCAACACATTACTGGTCTTCCAGAAGAGCAATCCATGAAAGATGCAGTAATGCAAGCAATCATGAAAGACTGTTTCTGTGAGTGAGTTAGAAGTCCAATTGGATTGTTTCCCAACGCACTCTCCCACTTTCCACTGCTTCTTTGATTTTACGTTCAGTATGATTGAGAGTAGCATTACCTGTCTTGATATCAGCAAGAATGACAGTGATAGGTTCATCAGAAGCCTTGTCCTTGACAGCAGTGTAACCATCAAAGATTATGTAATCAATTGGAGCTCCAAGGAATCGGGCGTCTGATGGATCATACTTGAATACTTCCTTGTAAAGTGGTACCAGATGCTCAGCAATCTTACCTTTCAAAACATATCTGCTTCTGTCTGCAGCGTCTTTTCTGATTGAAGATTCCTGTTCAGCCCAAGTCTGCCGGAACTCCTTCTCTACTATGGCAATTCTGTGACGGAGTTGCATCTTCATGATCAGATAGACTGATGCTGTCAGAATTAGACCGACAGAGAGACCTAGTAGAATATCAACAAGTGTCATACAATGATTCTGACTTTTGTCAATATATTCTCAGGTAATCAACAGGTATTAGCTGGAGAATACAATTCTGCAATTGCCTATTGCCACAAGAGAAAATTCAATAGACGAATGGAGTATGAACCTTCTCCGCATCAGGGCTAGTGTCATAACATGAGGAATCAAACCAAACTGCTCTTCATTGGTTTATTGTTTATGATTTTATTTTCGACCATTATTGTTTTTGAAGTCTATAGTGATGTTGAAGGCCCCTCAATTTATCAAATTGATGTACTTCCAGTGAGTCCATCTGTAGGGGGTCAGATTAGTGTGACAGCTTATGGTATAGATGCATCAGGGATTTCTAAAGCTCAACTTAGTTACACAATAGATGGCGAGAAGTGGGAGGTACAAGACATGATGTTCATTGCTTGTCTCTGTGCAGCAGGTGGTCGATGGGTCAGCACATTTGGTCCAATTTCTGAGGGCGATCTTCCAATGTTCTATGTCACAATGTTTGACAATTCACCCATCGTAAATCCCTCTAGCTCCCAGACATTTTCCATAGAGATTGTAAATCAGAGTAGCGGGTAGCAATTATACAATTAGTACTTCTAATGCTAC
>JBHLRT010000153.1:0-5448 GCA_048882305.1 Candidatus Thorarchaeota archaeon | reverse complement strand
CGGGACGGCCGGATTTGAACCGGCAACCGATGGATCTACAGTCCATTGCTCTGCCAGATTGAGCTACGTCCCGTGCGCTTCGATTGCTTCTCCAGTTCCAATAAAAGGATTACTCAGCAGTCAATAATTTAGTAATGTTGAAAGGGGTGTATTACACAATAGGTGGTTGGAGGTCAAGTCCACCTGAAAAGAGCTATTGAGTCGACCTTTCCAATCGCTGAAGTGAACAGGATAGCTGAGAAGGAGTCGACTGGTTTTGGGCGACGACATTATAGACCAGTCTATGTCATGCATAAGTGGTGGGCACGACGACTCGGTTCAGTGTTCAGAACTATTCTTCTCTACTCATTGGCAGATGACAAACTTGACGGATGGGATGGAGAACCGGACAGTCTCTGGAATCTATATCCGACAGATGTTGATCTTAATGGAAAAGTTGTATACGACCCAATGATGGGTGGTGGAACAACTGTAATTGAAGCACTCAAACTTGGATGCAAGGTGATTGCAGGAGACCTCAATCCTGTATCCTGGTTTTTGGTAAAAAAACAGATTGATGATATTGATCCTGATCTTATCGTTTCCAAATTACAGCAATTAGATGATGAGTTGGGGTCTGAACTTAGACAATATTACAAGACCACTTGCCCTGAATGTGGTGAGATTGCTGAAGCAATCTATTATTTCTATTACAAAATGAGCTCATGCTCCAAATGCGCAAAAGAAATTCCTCTAATGCGCAATTTCTTCATTGCTAGAAATCCATCTGGAATGGGCGATTATGTTGTTTGTCCACAATGCTGGAACGTTTTTGTAACAGAAAGTGCAAGAAAAACGAGCAAATGCACAGAATGTAATGTGAAATTCATTCCAGCGGAGGTTTCACGCTCAAAAGGGCGTAGATTCACTTGTTCTGAACCTGATTGTGATAATAGCGAGAGTATTGTAGATATTGCTAGGAAATCCGGAAGATTTGAGGAACGGATGTATGCCATTGAGTTCTATTGTAAGCACTGTGATGGTTCGAAAAATGATAAACTGGCTAACGGAAGGGGGTACAAAGCTCCCGATGATATTGATCGACAAATGTTAGAAGAAGCTCATGAAGAATATAGAAGGATTGGGAAGGAGCTTCCAATTCCTGATACCTTCATTCCTCTTGGAGTGGAAACAAAGCGTGCGCAGAACCATGGATATGAAAGATTCAGAGAGATGTTTAGTTCGAGACAATTATTGAATCTAGGGAAGATACATCGGTGGATTCTTGAGATAAAGGACTGGAATCTCAAGGAGTTCTTCCTCTTGGCATTCTCTAACAGCTTGAAGTACAACAACATGTTTGCTAAATACAATGCAACTAGAGGGTTCATAACCGATGTTTTCAGAACTCACTCATATTCTCCGTCAATGTCACCTGTCGAAGGCAATTGTTATGATACTGTAAAGGGTCGAGGCGCTTTCACTGCATTTGTAAATCTTGTAATTGAAGGAAAATGTTACAGTAGATTTCCATTCGAACGAATCCACAACGGAAAATCAATGAAAAAAATCAATCTTCATCCCAAAAAACCACCAAAAATTGTAGAAAATTACCGAAAATTGAGCAAAGATGAAGGAGATGTCATTCTAAGATGTGGTTCCTCGGAACATATCGATATTCCTAATGGAGTTGTAGACGCTGTCATTACTGATCCGCCATACTATGGCAATGTGATGTATTCGGAATTGTCTAATTTCTTCTATGTCTGGCTACAGATTGGATTGAAAGAACGGTATGAGATTTTCAATGAATCACTTGTGCCAACTGATGATGAGGTCATAGAGAATCGCCAGCAAGGAAAAGGGCGAGAAGAATTCATCGAAGGGTTGACCAAAGTCTTCAAGGAATCAAATAGAGTGCTATCTGATGATGGAATTTTGGTTTTCACATTTCATCATAAGAAACAGGAGGCATGGGAAGCAGTTCTCCGGACTATACTGGATTCTGGATTTTATGTGACAACTACCTACCCAGTGAGGAGTGAAATGAAGGCATCAACTCATCTTTATGATTTAGAGAATATCGTATATGACATGATTTTTGTCTGCAGAAAGAGAAGTGAGAGAACAACCCCGAAATCCTGGAAATCAATCAGGAGCTCAATAGAACATTCAGTAGTAGAAACAGTTACTCGTTTACAGAATAATGGTGAAACACCAAGTTCTCTAGATACATTCGCAATTGTCCTGGGAAAATGTCTAGAACTGTATTCAAAACACTATCCACAAGTGGTGGATGGTGACAGTAAGGTCAGTCCTGAGATGGCATTGGATTCAATTAGAGAATTATTGGGGAGTTTATAGCACTTCTACGAGACAGGATTGTATGAGGTCAACACGGATATTACGTACTTGGGACAAGACTCAAGGTGATTATGTAGAAATCCCAGTGCAGTATCCTCCAGACAACACACTTTCCTGTATCGAATGTCGGTACTATAATCAGGATACAAAACAGTGCGATGGAGTGGGATCGACTCAATATGGTAGAAGGATTCCCTTTCCAGATTATGTACCAATGCGTAGAGAGTGTGAAGTACGACTCCCACCAGACCTGCTCTCGTTTGTATAAGTCAGATGAATTGATTGAATCGGTTAATCAAGTGGAATACCATTTCTGCGGATTTTCTCTGACAGTGACATGATTTCATCATTTTCTCGCCAAATTGCGGTTTCTTTTAGAGTGTCCGCCATAGTTTCAATGAACTCATTTTTGATATCAGAAGTCATTCTCTCATCAATGAGGTCTAAATATGTGTCCAAAAGAGCCCAACACATCTTTCGTTTTCTTAAATCATTGATAGGGTGTGTGTCAAGTAGACTGGCAGCTGTACCTGCTATATCTAGAATCCAAGATTCTGGACGCGATTCTTCATAATCGACTCCGTAGATTTGACTATTATTGTAAATGAAATTCCGAAGTCTGGGGTCACCTTTGATCATATCATGCGCACGGTGATAATTGTAATACCATTCAGCCAGTAAGTCAATGAGTGATTGATCAAATGTACGATTTAAAACATCAACAAGAGGCTCACCAGCAATATATTCCATGAGAATCACACCATCTCGTGCTTCAACTAATTCAGGGACTAGTAGTGATTTCTCCCAGCTGGATTGTAGTATCCGAAGTTCAAGATCAAATCTATCTACCACGAACATCTTTGCTACCACATCTAGTGGTTTTGTGTTTTCTTTGTTTATAATTTCAAGATGGATAACGATGTTTTTTCTACTCTCTAATCGTTCAATCGATAACAACAAAGCCTCTGTGCTGTATTTTTCATCTAGAATCGTTTCTAATGTTCTTATTCTGTCAAGATTAAGAGAAGTGTCATCAACGCCAGTTGGTATGGTTGGAAACCATTTTGACAAGTCCATGTTATTTCCCACTCAGTGCTTCGATGCTATTAGCATAGCGTCCTGACCAATCATGTTTTAACGTGTCATGAGAAAAGAGTTGTGAGCTTTGATGACTGGCAGAGAATGTCCCACAGACAGGAACAGTGAGCGTTGTGGATGTACTTACCCTGGTTGTTCAAGGAAGGGTTATTGCTGCGACTGTATTGACTATCATTGGAAACACAAAGAACTTCCAGGCTGTCTGTTCCCACCAGAGGCTGAAAGAACCTATGACAGGTCTCTGGAGTACTTCTTGGATGTCTGGAATAAGAAACTTGGCAAGAAATGATGACTCTAAAAAGAAATTATTAACAACTTGTGCCAGTATATAATCGGGTTGTTCGTTTGAAACAATGGCACAAAGGGATATTGTTGATGGTCAGCAGTTTCGTTGTCTGGATGTTAGCCACTTCGTATCGATTCTGGTATGTATTAGATTTGCATCCAGAGTTGGGAATTGGAGAACCAATATGGGTGATTGATCCTTATGGGTTTGCAATTATCTCAGCGCCTTTAGGAATTGTGTTCTTTATCGGTTTTCTAGCATTCTTTGGTGACTTATTACCAAAGGCGAAGTGAGTAGAAACAGAAGTCCTTAAGTGGTAAACGGCGAAAACGAAGTTGGGGCGCGTAGTCTAGTCTGGATAGGGCGCCAGCCTTCGAAGTTGGATGTCCCAGGTTCAAATCCTGGCGCGCCCGCCACGATTCCTGATATGATTACTTAGCTCAGTTTCTTTAATTTAGTCATTTTCGAAGAGTTTTCTCATTTTTGCCTCGGTCGGGTTCTTGACAACTCCCCGGTCTGTGATGATTGCATCCACAAGCTCTGGAGGGGTCATATCAAATGCAGGGTTGTAGACTTTGGCATCAGGAACTGTGACATACTCACCATTTATCATTCGAATCTCGTCTGGGTCGCGTTCCTCAATGACCACATCCTCAGGATTGGTTTCCATGTCAATAGTTGACACTGGAACCACTGAATAGAATGGTATATTGTGGTGCCTTGCTGTGATTGCCATTGTGTAAGTTCCTATTTTGTTGATTACATGTCCTGTTCTTAGAATCCTATCAGCACCGACCACACAACAGTCAACTCTGCCCTCACGAAAAACAGTGCCAATCATTCCATCGGTTATCAGAGTCGTGTCAATACCATCCTCCATGAACTCGAAAACAGTTATTCTTGCACCTTGTTGTCGAGGTCTTGTTTCGGCTGCGTAGACCTTAATGTCACCATTATACTTCTCATGGGCAACTCTAACGACCGCACCAACTGTACCAAGGTGGACAGTGGCAAGAGACCCTGCATTGCAGATGGTCTGAATCGTATAACCGGGTTTTATGAGCTCGAGCGCATGCTCACCCATACTCCTGCACATCCGGACGTCTTCTTCAGCAATCTCCTTTGCCTCATCAATGAGCCTTTGAACAACCTCGTCAACATTTCCTGTGGTTTCAGTGGTTTTTCTTGCTACCTCAAGCATCCGATTTGTTGCCCACTTCAGATTAAATGCAGTTGGTCGTGTGTCCAGTGTGACTGCAGCTTTCTCGAGGTACTCCATCAAGTTTTCTATTGTTCTGGCTTTGCTCTCAATTGCGGCTAATGCCATACCCATCCCTGCTGCCGCTCCAATAGCTGGAGCACCACGAATCTCCATAGTTTTGATTGACTCTGCAATACGTTCATGACTCTTAGTCACAATATGTTCCATGGTCAGTGGAAGTTTGGTCTGGTCTACTAGACGTACTTCTGATGTGTCATCTAGCCATTCAATTGTTCGAAACATCACTCTATCCTCTCAAATACTCATTCACTATACGTTCCAAGGTGTCAATCGTAGTATCAACAACCTCTTGAATCTCTGGTGTCAAGCCCTCACCGAACTGTATACTTTTTGGCTGGATGCCTATCAATATAGTTTTTCCACCTGTTTCTTGTTCTAAATACATCATAAGAAAAGAAAGAGGCATACTATGTGTACTGATGTTAATTCCACCTATACG
>JBHLRT010000152.1:0-5495 GCA_048882305.1 Candidatus Thorarchaeota archaeon | reverse complement strand
CTTACTTGAGGAACTTCAAAGAGCCACAACTTCAACCGAATCGTTTAGCATAATCGCTCCTCCAAACAGACTTTACCTTCCTTGGATAGGTGGAAGCATATTCGGAAATAGATAGAAAGCAGAAATGAGTCATTGGAAGCAGACAAAAAATGCTAGAGAGTGGAACTGCTATGATAGTAAGACTATTCTCTGAGCTTCTATAATAATCATCTGTAATGCAGATATTTGATGTAACCATCCCTATTATTGCAATCCTTCTTGGAGCCGTATTAGCAAGTGTCACCCTTGGGTTGGTATTGCGCCGTCATAAGTACGGTCTTTCAGAATATTCAACATTTGCAAGAGCAGGGTTTTTGATTATCCTCAGCATTGCGGTCGGAATCTCAGTATTCACTTGGTTCATCATGCCCGTTGCAGTTCTTTTTGGAGGACTGTTCGCTTTCCCAATTGGATTTCTATTACTTTGGGTGTCTAGAGATTAAAGAAGAAGTGGTAGCGGGTGGATGGCAGTAAAAATAGATTCCACTGTTTCCATTGATGTTTGTAATTATGAGTTTCAATTAACAAATGACATTGGCAAGAATAGAAAAAAAGCCTATAACTCTACAGAATGGAAATTAAGAAATATGACGGTATATTATCAATTATCTTTGTTTTAGGGATGGAATTTGAAGCATTCAAAGGCTTATAATCAAGAAACATGTTTGTGCAAAAGCCTTTGGACATCTTCTTACTTGATTCTATGTATAGTTGAAAGAAGGTAGGAACATGTTAGAAGCATGGATGGGCGAAATCCAAGTTGGAGTTGTTGAGGTTGCCGAGATTCCAGAGGACTATCTCAAAATGTCTGAAACTGAGAAGCACAACACTAACTATAGACAATCATTCAGAAGCATCATCAGAGGAATGATTCATGAAAAGGTCCCAGTGGGACTCCGTCTTGAGCGCATCAATGGAAAGACAAGAGTCCTGCTTCTCACATGGACCAGAAAAACGGACGGTTTGAGTAAGAACCTCATTGCCTTAACAACCACGGCATCTGCATTTCTTCCAAAGTTTATCCTCTCCAAGCCTGAGAAGTACATGAAACTGGACGCCAGTCTAGAAACCCATGGAGTTACAGCTTGTCTATTAGGAGAACCCACGACTCCTGATGAAACTGTTCAGCAATCAGTCCAGGTTGATCCAATGGATGCTGTGGGCGAGGTACTCCAGAGTCTTGAAAATGTCATACTTCAGATATCTATCGAACCGACAAAATCTAGCAAAAGAAACGTCAGAGGTTTGGAGCGCGAATATGAAAATGCAATGGAACGGTCTCAGAGGATGGTTTCATCTCCAGGATTCCTCTCTCCAGACTCTCAACAATCTACAACAAGAGTTAGTGCAAGTGCATCTCGATCAGCTGAGCGGTTAAGTAGACAAATCAAACGAATGAGTAGTCAGTATCTCGGGAAGGTCACAGTGACAGTTACCCATTGGAGTCGGGACAAAAAGTATGCTGAAACTAAGGCACGACAAGTGATGTCCATCCTCATGAGCGGCGTGACTCCTGCTGATAAGGAGGAAGACCTCCGGGTCGTAATCAAGAAGAAACGAAAGGACTTCGAAAAAGTCTTGGCAGGTATACCTGTTGGCGATCAGACCATTCTCACACCTGAAGAAACGGTAACATATTTTGCGCTCCCAAGAGTTGACATGGGTATCAAGGTTTCACGAAGGGAGGACTTCTCGGTTGCTAATGTCGATCTCTCGGAGATGGAGAAGGTGGAGGAGCCAGAGCCTCAGCCAGTACCCTCATCTACTCCCAAGAGGATTCTTGAACCTAAAAGAAGGAGTACCTCTCATAAATCCGGATCTATCTGGAAGCACTCTGAGGAACGACTGATTCTCTTTGGTTATGCCATCCGAAATGGAGAACCGCAGAAGGTGCAACCCTATGGCATGGTAAGAAAGATGCTAGGTTCGCATATTGGAGTCTACGGGAACACTGGGTATGGAAAGACTACTACCTGCGTCAGTCTTGCAGCTCAAGCCTACAGGAATGGTGTCATTCCCACCATCCTCACGCCGGGGAATGTTAGCGACTGGCGAGTCCTGAAAGATCTCTATTCAGAGTTCAGAATATTCACAGCAGGAAATCCAGAGATTGCTCCACTACACTACAATATGTGGGATGTTCCTCCCAGGGTTCCGGTTGGAAAATACATCGACCGGATGGTGGACGTCCACACTGCTGCCCTCCCCACGGATGGTGTCATTTCCATGCATTTTGACGACATCTTCAACACCATGTATGAGAACTGTGGCTGGTCCCGTATGGGTAACATCAGGGGACGACCAATCCTTCTCTCTGATCTCTATGAGGCTGTTCAACAAGTGGCGAACACTCACCTAGAGTATGGTGAAGAACTCAAACGCGACTTCTATGGGGCATTAGATGCAAGACTCAGGAGTATGTTGAGGAACGAGATACTCGTTGACATGTTCAACACCACAAGGGGGTTATCTATCCCTGAACTCCTTGCCCACCCCACCATCATCGAGATGAGAGACCTCTCTCCTGAGGACAGAGCCCTCCTGATTGGCGCCCTCACTGTGGGTATCAGCGAGTACCTGGTTGCAAACCCGAGGAAGGAGGTCAGCCATTTCCTTGTCTTGGAGGAGGCTCACCAGTTCCTCAAGGGAACACAGTCTCATGGTGCCTATGCAGAGCCCACTTCCACGCAGAAGGCAGTCTCAAACATCGTGGAGATGCTACGGACCCAACGAGGCGCAGGTCTTGGACTGTGTATCATTGACCAGCTCCCAAGTAGTCTTCCGCCGGAGGTTGTCAAGCTTCCCTCCAATGTAATCATCCACACACTGACTGACCTAGAGGAGCGCGTGCTGGTTGGACGTCAGGCACTGTGCAGTGATGCTCAGATCAACCACATTGGGGGAATGGGAGTGGGAGAGGTCGTGGCTCGCATCCAGACCCAGAATGTACCAACCAACGTGCAAATCGCTCCATTGAACTATCTTCTTCATGCCCCATTACCAGAGCGCGAGTGGACTGATGAGATGGTACGGGATGCCATGAGGAAGGTGTTTGAGAGTAGTCCTGAGCTTGCGGAGAGTCAGCCACTCACGAAAGAGATGAAGGACCTGCTCAGGGGAATCAGACCGAGAGCTCCTGCAATCGCTAAACCTGAGATACGGATTGTCCAGGTTGCGCGGGATCCTGAGACCGACATCTCTGTCATCGTCAACACCCCCTCCTACGTTGATGCCTATATGGATCGGGTGGGAGATGCTGCCAAGGGAGACCCTTCACGGATTGCCAGACTGTTGACCAAAGTAGCTAGCAAGTTCGCTACCTCAGAGGCAGACCAGGTACCCTTTGCTGAGCGGTTGTTGCTACACTCTGCGGGAATGCTCAAGGAGCCAAAGGAAACCGCGGTGCTAGCAGACATCCTCATTGCCATCAGGGGTGTTGAAGCCTAGGGGGGTCTCTTGGTGGAGGGCGTCGCTGGTGAGGGAGTCAGGCGTCGTAGCAGGGAGTATAGTGAAGAGATTGATGAGGCAAAGGTCGAGGACCTAACTGCTGCTGAGCTAGTTCGTGAGA
Source organism: Candidatus Thorarchaeota archaeon (assembly GCA_048882305.1). GTDB lineage: Archaea > Asgardarchaeota > Thorarchaeia > Thorarchaeales > Thorarchaeaceae > SMTZ1-45. The sequence continues at coordinate 1,888 of JBHLRT010000152.1, read as the reverse complement.
AGTTTCGTACACGAGAAGTGAGGGAGTCAGAGGATGAAGTCGAGGTTTCCACAAGGGAAACTGTGGATCAGGTTGTCAGGGAGCTGCAAGAGGAGGGGGAAAAAGAGGGTGAGGTGTCTAGAAGACTGGACGAGGTCCTTGACGAATTAGAGAGGGAAGAGCTAGAGGCAAAGTCAACAGAAGATAGGCTTAGAGAAGCTCTAGAGGATTTAGATGAACAAAAGGAAGAAACACAGAAGATATCGGAAACTATGTTCTCTTCCACAGAAGAATTAGAAAAGATACTACAACATCATCATCATGTACAGAGAGAGTTTACATCAGAGAATTATGAGAAATGTGAACAGTGGCTTCGAGTTATTTCAGAAGAGGAAGATGTGACTAATAGAGAAATTGCCGAACAAGAAAGTCTGGACGAACAAGTAGTTTCAAGTTGGAGGGAAGGAGTCAAACCTAAGCTTGTACATGCAATTGAAGGACACGAAAATAAACGCATAGAACATGAATCTCAGGTTCCAGATGAAGCGCTTGAACATAGAATACCCTCCAAGGAAGTTAATGAAGTAATATCTGAAGCAATGGAAAAAGAGAGTCATTCAGTGAACGAACTGACAGATATAGTTCAAGAGATTCACACGAAAATAGACAATCCAGAGCTTGGAACTATTCGTTATGCGGAACTCTATGATTCAGACAAATCTCTGGCCGAGGACAAACTTCGAGATATTGCTCTAGAGATCCGCTCCAACAGAGAAGTGATTCAGTCTGAACTAAACACTCGCTTGGAGCTTGACAATAATCCGAATCATGAAGTCCGTATCGCAGTCACTGACAGTAGGCTCTACTATTGGCATGTCAGTACGAGTCCTGATGATTGGGCGAATGTGCTCGCAGACCAGAAGCTCTACATGTCAAAGGAGGGCAAATTACAACTCATTGATGATATGACCCAACATCTTCATGTCAGAGGTGGGGGTCAGACTTCGGAGTATTATCTCAATGACATCATCAGTCAGCTGACTGATTTAGATAATCCAGCAGCAAACCGGATACAGAGATACAGTAAGGTCCATTCTCTTGATGGAGAAGTCATGCACTTAGTCGGAGATTTGCAGGGTAAGTCAATAGAGGACTATAAGGAAGTGATAACGCATATGGGAATCAAGAAAGCTGCTCGCGTGTCCGATCTGAAGTTTCCTGAAATACATGAGTTTCGAATGAGATTTGTAGCCATTGCAGAGAGTGACTGTCATCTTGACGATGAAGGCAGGTTTTCGTATTATGAGAAGGATAAGGAACGTCTACAAATTGCTATTGACTTCTTTCAGGAGTTTGGAGATTTTGATGTGAAACTGCGAAAAGATAACAAGATTCAACTGGACCTTCCTCGTACATTCGGAGTTTTGGCTGAATACTGGGGAATTCCACGTGGTGACAAAGCTATTCACAATGAGGGTTTGCACAATTCTGTAATCAATGAAACACCAGAAGTCAAGGCATATTATCCGAAAGAGATGGTTCCGGAAGATGGGTGCATTTCTGGAAATATCATCTCTGTCAGACGTCATAATGTGCTTCATGCTGGAAAGTATGCTGGAAAATACCGTAAGGAGTTTGGAATAGAACCGCTTGTTGAGCAAAAACATATTCAGTTAGTTATAGATGAAGGGACTCCACAGAAAGAGCAATTGTGCTATAAAGAAGGGGAAGTTATCAGATTGTATTGTACAGAATTGAAAAAAATAGCTGGAGATAGAGAGAAAAGAAACTCACATTTTGCACGCGAATTGCTTCAAATAATTGATGAGAATGAGAATAATCTCATCGCTGATGACGTAGAGCATCGCCCCGGCGGCGAATCCCATGGCATAGGGAAGAAGGATGGACG
>JBHLRT010000151.1:0-5496 GCA_048882305.1 Candidatus Thorarchaeota archaeon | reverse complement strand
GTGTTTCTTCTCACAATATAGACGGATCATTTTCTCAACAGTTACTTTTTCTTTGGCTATCTTAGGACCAATTCTATGAGGTTTAGTTCCGTCCTTCATTCTCAAATCTCCGAGTTACTTCATGGCTAAGCGAATATCGTATTTCAAGAGTGCCATAGTGACATCCCCTAAGACAAGGCTTAAGATATACAATACTTCGCTCATGCCAACTCATTCGAGGTTTCTTCATGGCTTACTGTGTTATGGTCAAAGGACCCTGCCGAGGAGCTCTTTGTGATTATTGGGGAAGAGTGAAAATTAGGAAAGCCTCCGTGGAGGAATTGGCTGCTGAAATTAGAAGTGTTGTAGTAAAATGCCAAGAGGAACATGCAATAACCCTTGAAGATGCTCTTCATGAATATTGGCGTTTCATTGGCATACGTGATATGAAGAGACTATGTGAAGAGGAGCCGGACCTCTGTGCTAAGATGACCACGGCGGAGATCCAAGCTCAGATTTGAGTTCGATCAGCTCACATCAGCAGGGATAGCAACCATGTTACCCCTATTAATCAGCCACTTCGAGTCTAGTGACCTTTTAACAGCCTGCATCTCTTCGATACCCTTCTCTCCGTACATCGCTTCAAGAAATGCACGTTTGAGTTTTCCAATGCCATGCTCTGCAGCCACAGTGCCACCAAGTTCGATAGCTCTTTTTGCAAAGGTCATGTAGTTGTTCATACCTTGTTCTACTTCCTCATTGTTACGAGGCAGCATATTGACATGTATGTGATTATTCCCAATGTGGCCCCACATAGCATATTCCATGCCTTGTTCTTCTAGAGTCGTGATATAGTAGTTCAGATACTCTTTGAGAACGCCATCAGGTACAGCCATGTCAGTACCAATCTTGTGAATCTCTGGATACTCGGCTTTTCTTTGTGCAATTATACCATTGACTGTTTCAGGAACAAAGTGACGGACTGTCTTCATCTTAGCAAGTTCAGAACGGTCCATCCCAGCCCAGCTAGACTCAGAGGAGGAGTTGTTTTTCATCAGGATTTCTTCAAGTCCCATGACTAGTTCCTCCATGTTCTCTGGAGTGAATGAGAATTCAAAGAAGACTATTGCCTTTGTGTCATCCTTCATTGCAGGGACTTTGATTCCTGCTGAACTAGCTTTTTCTTTTATCATAGTAATCGCATTAGTTCCAAAATATTCAAGGAAGTCCATTTTGATTGGAGAATCAGGTGCACGTACATCACAAGTAAAATTGACAGCATCCTCAACACTTGGGAAGAAAGCCATTACTGTCATGATATTCTCTTCGAGTGCAACTAAACCTAGCTCAACCTCGGTAATGACTCCAAGAATTCCTTCAGAACCTACGAATAAGTCAATAAGATCCATGTCAGGTTTTGCAAAAAGACCAGCAGCATTCTTTGTTTCTGGCATCTTGTAAGTTGGTATTGTCACATCGATTTCAGTACCATTACTTAAAACAACTACAAATTTCCCATTATCAGCGTTCACTTGCCCTCGTTTGATGTCGAGAGTATCTCCATTTGCTAAGACAACTTTGAGACGAAGAACCCAGGGTCTGACTGCGCCATATTTGAATGTCCTTGCACCTGAGGCGTTACATGCAGTGATACCCCCTAGCCAGGCACTCATTTCAGTCGGATCAACTGGAAATGTGAATGTATCAGTTTCACCTAGAAAACGTTCCAACGCTTTCTGTTGTTCAGGTGTTCCTTTACCTTGTAGTGCAGTGAGTTTCTTTGATTGCACAGCATCGACTAAGTCTTCAAGGGTCATTCCAGTTTGGGCAGCAATTGAGTACACATTTTTAGATTCATCATAGTTCATGTACAACAATTGAGTCAACTTTTCAAGATTCAGAGCAATCCCGCCTAAAGGCACTGCAGCCCCGGTGAGGCCCGTTCTACCACCCTGAATTGTCACAGGTGTGTTGCTTTCAAATGCATTCTTCATTATTGATGCAATCTCAACTTCTTTTGAGGGAAAAATGATTTTCTCAGCAGCGCCATCAAAAGAATGGCTTTCATCATCCAAATAAAGCGCATATGTATCAGTAATTTCTTCTTGGTCAACCACAGCTTTGACTGTCGAGAGATCCACTTCTTCAGATGCATATGCCACAATTCTATTGGTCATTGTTAATCATCCTATGAGCTGGTTTTCGAAGGTACGAAGTAACCGCAATATCAAGGATTTGGTTTGACAGTTCTTCATGAAAATTGCGGAAGAGTTAGCTTTTAGAGTCTGAATCAAGTCGTATGCAGAAACTGACGACAGATTAATGAGTAGGAGAAGTGTCAGTTCTAATACTTGACTAATTTGCGATGAATGAGGATGAAGTGATAGTTGATATGAAGAGACCTGGATGGGCAATATTAGCTACTATTTTCATAGCAATTATGACTGTGATTGCCCTTATCCTAGTCGTAAGCTTCCAAAATGTACCAATAGCTGTTCTCGTCATCTTCATTGGAACATATCTTCTTATTTCAACTGAGAAGATTAACAGAACCGCAATGTCGCTCCTTGGTGTGGCATTAGTTGGAGTGATTATGTATATTGGACTGCGGTTGGAGATTGCTGGTGGTGCGACATTTGCCACTATTATTGAACATGTCGAATGGGATACTATCATATTCATAATAGCAATGAGTATCATTGTATCAGTTGCCGCAGCTTCTGGTATATTCCAGTATATTGCCCTCAGAATTGCAGCTCAAAGTGAAGGCGATCACAAAAAATTATTCATTATTTTCCTTGTTTTTGTGTCAGGAATAAGTCTCTTTTTTGATACTGTTTCTACAATGCTCATTGCAGCACCTCTAACAATAGAGATATGTAAAGCACTAGAAATAGACTTCAAACCCTTTCTGGTTTCTGAGGCAATTGTATGCAACTTCTCATCGATTCCTTCGATTGTTGGCGCAGTGCCAAATCTAGTTATTGCTTCACATCCTGAGGTTAATCTGGATGTTGGATTCCTTTTCCTCACCTTTTTGCCATTGTCAATCATTTTGTTCTTAGTTAGTCTTCCAATCTTTCTAAGATGGTATAGCTCATACTTTGGGGTCACTGAAGAACACAGAGCTGACACGGTCTTTTCGATTGATCCTGCGACCATGATTAAGGACAAATGGGATTTCAACATCTCAGCTGTAGCGATTATCTCCTTGGTGGTTGGATTTGCATTTGGACCTGCTTTGGGACTAACTCCCCCAATGATAGCACTCCTTATCGCGGGATTCTTACTATTATTAGCGCATGAGAGAGCTAATGAGTTTCTAAACAGAGTTGGGTGGCCAACTGTTTTCTTCCTCGTTGGATTGTTTGGACTAGTTGGTGCTCTTGATATAACGGGGTTAATCGCTGACCTTGGAGATGCCATGAGCAAGGTAATTACTGAAGGGTCCATCTTCGCAACTATCTTTCTGGTATGGATTCCAGCTATGCTATCAGCGTTTCTTGATAATCTCCCAGTTTCGTTGGTACTAGCTCCGATTGCGGCAGATTTTGGTAATCCACTAGCCTTAATCTTTGCAGTCAACATTGGCGGGTATATCTTCACACCCCTTGGTTCTCCTGCAAATATGGTGGCGATTGGTCTCTCAGAGGAACAACATGATCCTATCCCGTTCATTGAGTTTGTCAAGATTGGAACTATTCTAGGGATGATTCATCTGGCGATAGGTAGTGGGTATCTTGTACTGCTTCAATTACTCTTAGGCATTTAAATTCCTGAGGAGTGAGACGTAATCGAAATTTAGTCTAGAAACAGTTTTGCAAGTCCGTAGTTTCTGAGATTCACAATAGGAATAGAGAAATGTACCTACGTGATTGAAGCGCACGTCACCAAAAAACCAAGAGAAATGGAGTATGCAAGAACCAGTTGGCACTCTTGTGCTATTAGTTTTCATTGGAACTTATCTCATGATTTCCAGTGAGAAAGTGAATCGAGCGGCAATGTCCATGATAGGAATGGGAGTAGTAGGTATGGTTCTGTGGGCATCATACAATATCGATTCTGCTTCTGGTTCTCCAGATCCGATGGGTGCTACATTTTCCACTCTGGTAGAGCATATCGAATGGGGAACCATCCTCTTCATCATATCAATGATGGTTATCGTTTCTGTTGCTCGTAACTCAGGAATGTTCCAATATATTGCCTTAACACTTGTAAGACCAACTGGAGGAAATACTAAGCGGTTATTCACTGTGTTCATCCTTTTTGTGTTCATCATCTCTTTTGTCTTTGATACAACAACAACTATACTGATAATGGGACCTCTAACTATTGAGGTCTGTAAAGCACTAGAGATTGATTTCAAACCATTTCTTATATCAGAAGCAATCGTTGCAAATTTTGCTTCAATTCCCTCAATTGTGGGTGCAGTTCCTAATCTGGTCATTGCTAACAAGATACTGGAAGAAGGAGTGACAGGATTTGGTGCGTCCATTCTCTTTCTCACAATGATGCCACTTGCAATTATGATACTTATCGTAACGCTACCATTATTCTACAAACTCTTTGAGAATAAACTACCAGACAGTGAAGAGGAAGTCAGAGAGGAGGTATTTGTTGTTTCGCCGGTACATATGATTAGATCAAGAAGTGACTTCTATTTGTCCTTGGCTGCAATTGGGATACTCGTTCTCGCATTCACTTGGGGACAAGGTTCGGGACTTGAACCTCCTCTTATTTCAATACTAGTTGCATTCGTTGTTCTAATAATGACAAGGGAGAGAGTAGAGAACATCCTCGCAAAAATCAACTGGAACACTGTATTCTTCTTGATTGGAATTTTCGGACTTGTAGGAGCCCTTGAGATTATCGGATTTATAGATGACATTGGTGCTGCTGTAAACTCGATTGTTTCGGATAACACAGGAATTGCTGTTGGTTTTCTCGTGTGGGTCCCAGCACTTCTTTCGTCTGTAATTGATAATATTCCTGTTTCAGTAGTTCTTGCACCAATTGCAGCAAGTCTAGCAGCTTCTTCGCCAATCTTTCCAGCAATTCTCGTATTTGCAGTCAATGTCGGAGGATACGTTCTCCCAATTGGAGCCCCAGCTAATATCCTTGCAATGGCTTTGGCAGAAGAAGAACATGATAGGATAAGTTTCAAGGATTTTGCTAAGATTGCGTCACCATTAGCAATCATACATTTACTGATTGGAACTGGTTGGCTCATTCTGTTGTCAATGATAATTTAGAAGAATGGATGTAAAACAGAAGGGTGGCGTCTGCCCCCGTCTTACGGCCGCCGGGAGGACGACACAGCGGAAACAGGACGCCAAATCATTTACAATATATTTGATTAAATACATTTAGTTTCTGCCAGAGAAATTGCTTAAACGATGTATCCTCATCTTTATACGACCACGTTAAAGGCAACTTGTAAGCGATTATAGAGGAAGAAGTAATGCCAAAGAGATCCCGGTGCCCCTATTGTGACCGCTTGTTCAACCGGGATGTACT
>JBHLRT010000150.1:0-5561 GCA_048882305.1 Candidatus Thorarchaeota archaeon | reverse complement strand
GCAATCTGGTATCTAGAGTTTGGGGGAACAGCTCTCCTTGACATGCATATGAAGAGCACAAAGAGAGGATCTCCTGATATGCAAAGCTTGACTTGTTTAGGGCAAAAACAAAGGAATGTGAATCATTCTATAGAAAGATACAAATTCAACTATATTGCTAATATTTTGATGTAAGACTCGGTTGCGTGGATAGGGACCATAAATCAACTGGAGCTTATTATAAGAGAAGATACTAGATGGGGAGAAACTTAGTGGTAAAGAGAAGAGTAATTGCATTTTCATTCCATGAAGATGAGCGGTCAGCTGTGAAAGCTGTGATTTCCAACGAAGAAGAAACTGATAGCTTCATTGTTGGAGATGTTGAGGAAAACGACATTAGGATGTTGAGGCATAATGGAATTATTGTTCGCATACTTGATGATGCAATAGAACCAGAAACACCCTCTGCTGTACAACGGCCATTTCCAAGGGTAGAGCTCCGCCAAGATCGACGCTTTCCGAGACCGCGTATTTTTGAAGCTGCGCCTGATCCAACTAAAGCTGGCTATTTCCTTATTCAGTTGAGGGGGCCATTACTGGATAATTGGCGACATGAATTTCGAAAACTGAGAGTAAAGCTATTGGAGTATATACCTCGATATAGCTATGTTGCTAGACTAACGAAAAGTCAGATTCCTAGGGTGAGAAGTCTCAAATTTGTAGACACAATAAGACCTTACACCTCTATAGATGCAGGACCAATCGCTGCGCAACGCAGTCCAAAACCTGTTCCCAAGGGCACTATGCTCACTCATGATATCAGACTTCACCAACCGAAAGATATCGATAAAGTTCTGAAGTGGCTTGAAAAACGCAATATTGACGTAGCGGGTAAGGGTCGTCGCAAGATACGGATCTATCTCATGGAAGACTCACCATTTCTAGATGAGATTGCATCGCTTCCTGAAGTTGCCCTTGTTGAGGAATACGTTCCTCCAGAATTACACAATGATGTAGCTCGAACGTTGTTGGGCATAACACCCCCACCCGGCACGAATCGAGCAACAAATATCACACAAACAGGAACTGGTCAAATTGTGGCTGTTGCAGACACCGGAATTGACAATGGACATCCAGATTTTAGTGGAAGAATCCTAGATATTTCAGCACTGGGACGACCCAATGACTCTAGTGACCCCCATGGTCATGGTACTCACGTCGCAGGATCTGTAGTGGGGAATGGGGACGCATTACAGGGCAAAATTCGTGGAACTGCACCAGGAGCAAAACTGTATTTTCAGTCAATCATGGATTATAGTGGAGCCCTTGGAGGACTCCCAACTGATTTGGGCGACCTGTTCCAAGAGGCATATGATCATGGAGCAAGAATTCACAGTAACAGTTGGGGAGCAGCAAGAGAATCTAGATATGCTATTGACTCCCTTGAGGTTGACGAGTTTGTCGCTGAACATAGAGATATGCTGATTGTCATATCAGCAGGTAATGCTGGGACTGCCAAGAATCCTCTAAACACGCAACTCGGTTTTGTGGATTGGTTATCAATAGATGCTCCAGCAACCGCGAAGAATGCACTCACTGTTGGAGCTAGTCGTAGCAGCCGCACAAAAGGAGGAATCTCCAATCTCACCTACGGTGATGCTTTTCCATCTGACTTTCCAGACCCTCCCATTGCAGATGAAAATGTATCAGGTGATTCTGAATGTATGGCCGCTTTCAGCAGTCGTGGTCCGTGTACTGACCGTCGAATTAAACCTGATGTTGTTGCACCGGGGACAGATATAGCGTCAACTCGGTCTTCAATTGCGCCTTTGCGGAACTTCTGGGGGGCTTACCCCAATAGCAACAAGTATGCATTCATGGGAGGAACAAGTATGGCAACTCCTATTGTTTCAGGATGTGCAGCTTTGGTGAGGGAATATTTCGTGACTGAAAAACAACACACGCCTAGTGCAGCGTTGCTCAAAGCCACATTGATTAATGGTACTCGCTGGTTGACAGGTACTGATTCTGTCGCTGAGCATGCAACTCAACCAAACTTCCATCAGGGTTTTGGTTGTATTTACATGCCTACGACAATTCCGAATCCCTCTAAACCAACTCTCAAACTTGAATTCAGTGATGTTTGGAGTGATAGTAGCTTAAGTTTTAATCGTGTAGGGCAAATGATTAGATTTAGAATTAGGGTATCAGGAGGACCTGAATTTAGAATAACTCTCGGATGGACTGATTACCCTGCACGGGCATTGCAGAACAACCTGAACTTGTTCGTGGAGAATATTACAACTCGCGAAAAGTGGATTGGGAACACTGATCTACCAGGAGGAATTAGTTTGACGGATGCAGACAACAATGTGGAAGTGATTCGTATAAACAATCCACAACCGGGGGATTACTTCATCACAGTGATAGCTACAAATCTGCTTCATACCCCTCAGGATTTTGCTTTGGTGACGACTGGTGAGTTCAGCACAGGCATGATTCCTTCATAGAATGAATGCAACCAAAAGTGAATGGAACTTCAAGAAACATAGAGTGGAGAGTGAACAAAGATTGTTGAAACTACATCTAGTTCAGGCAGAACAAGGGGATAGTTTTATTCTGGAATTCGCCAAAGGAACGGAGAAATGTTGTATACTCATTGATGGAGGACCGTCGGATATCTTTGAAATCCACCTCAGAACTAAGTTGGAAGCAATACGAAACGAAGGCGGGTTACTTGATTTGGTTGTCTTGAGTCATGTGGATGGAGATCATATCACCGGTCTATTGGACTTGTTTGCGAAGGTAGAAGAACAAAGAACTAATCAAACGACAGAAACAATAGCAATTACGAAACTCTGGCATAATTCATTCGACAAAACAATAGGTTCTGGCAATGATATAGCTGCTCGTTTAGCTAACCTGATTGCAACAGCAGGAATTCTTGGACCTTCTATGAGTCTAGCTGGATTAGCATCTTCTGGCATTGAAGATGGACACAAACTTAGGGTTCTTGCAAAGAAACTAAAGATCCCAATCAACCCTGAATCACCGGATAAACCGATTTCCGTTGATAATAATCCAGAAGTGATAGAGTTGGGTGAGTTGAAAATCCGTATAGTTGGTCCAACAGATTCCAATCTGAAAAAGCTTGAGAAGAAATGGACTGATTGGCTAGATAATAATGAAGCCCTAGTGGCGGCGTTGGATCCTAACGTAACAGCAATGGTAGATAGGAGTGTACCAAATTTAAGCAGCATAATGTTCATCGTAGAAGCGGATGCAAAGAAGATTCTTTTCACAGGTGATGCGCGCGGAGATCACCTAGAGGATGGCTTGCAGCAACTAAATCTACTCAAACAGGGTGAGAATTATCACGTAGATGTACTCAAAGTCCCCCACCACGGAAGTGATCGGAATGCTACGAGGAAATTCTTCAAGACAGTGACTGCGGACATGTACATCATCTCTGCAAATAATAGAGACAATAATCCAGACTTGGCCACTCTGATTTGGATAGTTGAGGCTGCAAAAGAGCAGAATCGAAAGATTGAGATTATTGTTACAAACGAAACTCCATCAACCATCAAAATCCAAGAAGAGTACGACCCAGACACCTATGGCTACACCTTGAGAACCATGAAAAAAGGCGAGCATTTCCTTTCTGAAACAATATCTCCTTGAATGAAACAGGAAATCTAGGCATTCTATATTAGAGTTGAAAATGATTTCCCATAATCATTCCTCCATTTGTTCAATACGAAGGAACTATAAGCAGGGCACTCTCCACCCTCGCCCGCTGGCAAGACTCTAGCAATCAAGAGGTAGTTTATGATGCATTTTGAAGAGTCGGATGAAGAAAAGATGTTCCGCGAGGCAGTGCGTGACTTTGCTCAGAAGTACGTCGCTCCTGCGTGGAAAGAGTATGATGAGCACACTCACGAGATTCCGAGAGACCTCGTCAAGAAAATGGGTGAACAGATGCTCTGGGCACCAACTGTTTCTGAGGAACATGGAGGAGCTGGGCTATCTTGGGTCATGGCATGTATAGCCGCCGAGGAACTCGCAAAAGCTGACCTCTCCATTGCTCTACCTGTGATGTACTTAGTAGAAGCCTCATGGGCGTTTATATTCGACAAGTATGGAACGGATGAAGCAAAGGCAGAGATCCTCCCAAAGGTCACTAAGGGAGACCTGTTCTTCGGTATCGCGACAACTGAACCCACTGGTGGTTCGGACCTCGTTAACTCGACCAAGACCACAATCAAGCCAAAGGGTGACGGCTATGTCATCAATGGAGAAAAAGTGTATATTTCCGGGGTGAACGAGTCCGAGAAGTACGGCGGTGTCTACTGGACTCTTGGCAAGTCAGACCCTAAGGGCGACCACAAGGCATTCGATGCGTTCATTCTCCCGTTGAACATGGGCGATGGATTGAACCCTGGAATCACGACCACTCTGTTCGAAGATATGGGTCGGATGGGGGTTTCCTGTGGTGGTTTCAACATTGAGGATGTTGAGATTCCAAAGCACTACTTGATCGGCGAGCATGGCAAAGGATTCTATCACGCCATGGAAGGATTTTCCGCGGCACGGGTATTGATTGCTGCTACCTGTCTCGGTGCAGCTCAGGGTTGTTTTGACATCGGTGTGGACTACGTCAAGCAGCGCAAGCAGTTCGGTCGACCACTTGCAGCCTTTGAGGGAATCCAGTTCGAGGCTGTTGACTCATGGATGGCGCTTCAGGCAGATAGGCATCTCACCTATCATGCGGCGTGGATAATGGATGAGTTCTATGGGAAGGGAAACAAGAACTACTCCAAGCTCGACATTGCTAAGGTAACTGCTGCTGCCAAGTACAAGGCACCTCACGACGCTCTCGACATCATCACTCGTGCTATGACCTGGCACGGTGCATTTGGGTACTCCAAGGAGTGTCCTCTCGAGGCATCCTATAGGGGTGTACGTTCTTACACTGTCGGTGCTGAAGGTGGTAGCCACATTCAAAAAGTAGTCATGGCTAGGGAAATTTTCGGGCCCGACTATCTGCCATATAGGCAAGAGAAACAGATGTAGTTTCGAGTATAAAAACTGAGAGAGGAGTATCCTCTCTCCTTTCATTTTCTTTTCAAAATAGACACACTGATTAGTCAATCTTAGTTCATGTAGACTGCCTTTTTTTGGAGGAGGAAGATTGAGTTCAAATCATAATGAATGGAATACCATTGATTGGTTAGTTGACGCACGCCGACTTGTACATTGGATAAATAATGGGAGTGTCAGACATCCCGCAATGCTAGTGATTAGGCATTCGCATAGAGAGAGTACAAAAGATGTTCAAATATTACGTGAGATGCACCTTACAGAATTGGGACACAGGATGGCCAATCAGTTTGGTGAGAGATTACAGAAACATCGAGATATAGAGATATACTACAGCAGTCACCCCCGATGTTACGAAACTGCACAAGATATAGTTGACAGATACAATGAAACGGGAGGACAAGCGAAGCTCATCTCAGATCTTAGAGTCCTTCTAGGACCAAAAGGAAGTGGTGGCAGTATCAGCGGCGAGATGATGA
>JBHLRT010000149.1:0-5577 GCA_048882305.1 Candidatus Thorarchaeota archaeon | reverse complement strand
GACAAATTCTCGCACTTGGAAGGAGTACGACTCTATGTTGAGAGTGGTTGTGTAGGACTCCGCAAGGAAGAAAAAGCTATGGAGTTGAATCCAGGGGAGAAGATACTCCTTCATGCTTCCAACTTTCGGAAAGTGAAACGAGTTGTCGAGCTTGTCGAAACAATGCGTATAGTAGTAGACCACTTCCCAGAGGCTAGATTGATAATAGCTGGTGATGGACCAACCCGGATTGAGGTTGAAAGAAAAATAGAGGCACTTGACCTATGTAATAATGTTCACTTGTTAGGTGTGAAAAGCAATATGCAAGAGATCATGTGCTCTGCAGATATGTTCCTTCTAAACTCAACATTAGAGGGTATGCCTTTGGTCTTGCTTGAAGCAATGTCATGTGGCCTTCCAGTAGTAACTACTCCTGCGGGAGGTATTCCGGAATTAGTACGCCCAGGAATCGATGGAGCAGTGACCAAGGGATATGACCAAGAAGAGTACGCAGAGCTCATCATTGAACTTCTTGAAAATGATGAAAAACGAAAACGAATTGGGCAAGCAGGTAGAGCGCGGGTAGAGAAGTCTTTTTCATCAGAGCGTATTGTAAAAATGTACGAGAAAGTATTCCAAGATGTGGTATCAAAGAAGTAGGAGTGCAACATGTCTTGAAGCCCAGTGTCTACAAAATCTACGAGGACTTCATCTGGAAAGGTGAGAAAGCAGATCTTGCAGAGAGATTCTATAATACTCCTCCATTGATGCTAGACTCTATAGTTGACAGAGTTCCAGACCTTCTTAAATCGTACAAAGACACGCTTTGGCATATCCCGGAAAAAATGGAAACGCTCAAGAAAGCCCTCATTGAGATTAACAAGAATCTTGGCTCGTTGACACCAAAGGTCAGAGAGAGTATTGAAACAATTGATAGTGGAGCTGTAGAATCTGCGCATCAGACTGTGGTATTGGGAGGTCCCGCATATGTCCTGAACAAAGCAATAACAGCTGCTAAGGTTGTAAATCTCGCAGGTGAGAAATCTGTCACACTCACGCCTTTCTTCTGCGTTGCAGATTATGACATTGTCCAAACAGAGTTAACAAACATACGAACACCGATAATGGGGCATGCTGGTAATCTCATCAGTATCCCTGTTCCGGAGGGATTTGAGAATTCACCGGTCAGCGTGTTACCCCTCCCAGAAAAGGAGTGGCTGAATCAGGTGGAAGAGGATATCCGTAGTAGCTATAGACCTATGTTCAAGAACTTGGAACATCATCCTCGATTGCTTTTCGAGGAGAGGTTGGAACAAGCGCTATTAATTGTTAGACACACGTTCTTCAACTCAAAGACTCTTGGTGAATGGTCTCAGAGGATTATGGGTCATCTGTTTAATGTAATTGGAAACCTTGGTATACCTTTAGTACCAGCTTCTAATAGAGAGCTTAGAGAGCTTCTTGTTGAAGGAATGGAATTCTTGCTCGCACGTGAGAATCGCGACCGCTTTCTCAAGACATTTGATGAGATCACAGACCTAATCGAATCTCAAGGTTATAATCCTGGTATTGGCCGGAGAGGTCCAGATTACGTGCCATTTTTCTATGAGTGCCCGAAACCTGAATGCAATAGTAGTAGAGTAGAGCTTCATTATGAGAATCTAGGCTCCACTGCAGTTCTTACAGGTAAATGTCCTTCGTGCTCAGAAAGCATCGAGATCGAAACCCCTTCTGATAGTCCTTACTTAGGTGAGATTGCAAATCAGATGTCGCCACGTGTGGATTCAAGACAAGCATTGATTGACACACTAATTCCTACTGTTGCCCACATTGGGGGACCGGGCGAAACTGCATACTATGCACAGGTAATTCCCTCTGCAATAGCATTAGAAATGCCATTCCCGCTGTTTATCAAGTATCCAAGAGTCTACTTCAATACACCATGGAATGAGCAACTAGGCAGCAGCTTAGAGAGAGAGGGATTTGAGGTCCTCCATCGAAAGGAGTTGTTCAGTGTGCTTGGAAAGATTGCCAAGGCGAGAAGGAAAAATCAGTTTGAAGAAATGAACTCGCAGCTTGTTGAATTGAACAAGATAATCATTGATACACATACATCTCTTAATGTCAGCATTGACGATACCTCCACAAAAATTGAAGAAACATCTGGGAAAGAGGTTGAGAAACTCCAACTCCAAAAACTGGATTTGGAGAGATATCTGTCTTGGACCTTTGGTCAATATGCGGAGAACAAACTTGGCCAAGAGTCATCATGGGCATGGATAGAGTGGGCGATAAATTCAGGATTCTCAGATTTGTTTGGAGCATATGATAGAGCATATGTGGGACAAATGAAAAATGGTGCAACAGTGTTTGCGAATTTCTCAGTCTGAATCTATCCTAGTTCTTTTGTCAGAAGCTCACCAAGGTAATGTATGCCCTCTGAGATAATCTCAGGCGACGCATAGGAAAATCCAAGCCGCATTGTATTGTGCTCTGGAAGACTCTCTCTGAGATCTTTTCCATCCTTTGTCAAGCGATGACCGGATATTGGATAGAACGCAGCACCTGGAACATAGAGTAGATCATTCGGAATTGCCACACGTTCCATGAACTCACTTGCGTCGAATTTCTTGTCCTCACTCTGCCACCATATGAAGAAACCACCAGTGGGATCAGTTCGTACTCCAGCAGGGAATGATTCGTCAATTGCTTTTGCCATGGCTTCGTAGCGTTTCTGATACAAAGGCATAGCTGTTTTCATCGCTTCATCGATATACTTACGGTAGTATTCGTCGAGAATTCGTTGGACAAGTGTTGTTGTACAGAGATCGAGATACCCCTTGTCTTTGAGAACCTGTTCTCTCACAGCAGGTGGTAGAACGGAGTAGCCAACCCTAAGAACTGCAGCTTCTTTGCTACTGGTTCCTAGGTATGCGACTCTGTTGTTCTCCTTATCCAGAGTCTTGATTGGTTTGGGATTTTTCTTGAACTGAATTTCGGCATACGCTGAGTCCTCAATAAGAAGGATGTCTTCTGTTTCTGCTATATCAAATAGTGCTTGTCGTCTCTTGAATGGAAGTGTTGTGCCTTTTGGATTGTCTGAGTCAGGCACGACGTAAATCAAATCGGGACTCTTGCCAAACTTCTTCTTTGAAACATCGACTGCTTTCTGGACCTCTTCAGGAATAATACCGTCAAGGTCTGTAGGAATCGTAATGACACGGGCACCAAGTTTCACAGCAGGAACAAGGAATCCAAGATATGCTGGAGAGGGAGTGACAATCACATCACCAGGGTCAATCAAAGTATCAAGTAGGGCATATATGGCCTGCTGAGACCCGTTAGTAATGGAAACACACTCGGCATCGGTCTCGCCATCGATAGGGATTCCTCGTACATCGTGAAGACGTTTTGCTAGTGTCTTCAAAAACCAAGGTTGGCCTCCTGTAGGACCATAGTTAAAATCCTCAAGAGCTAATTTTGGGTCTTTCTTGTACCGTTCACTGAGATCAGCCATAATATCTGCAAAGATATCGGTGGGCATTATGCCTGGTTTTCCACCAGCAAAGTAGTACTTGACCTTATACTTTAGAAGAGCGCGTATTTGCGACTCCTCAATAAAATTAGTCCAAGTAGCAAAGCTATAGCCGTTGCCTATTGTGTTCGCCATAGTGTATCTTCTCCAGAGGATTTACGATTAACTACGGTTGTGAAGCATGGACACTTCTGTACATGAACAATAGAAATTGTCCTTTATCCTTTTCCACCGGGACATTGGGTTTGCTGTCCCATTCCGCGTCGTGATGTACATAAGTGAACATCAATTATGTGCAATGGCACAAGTCATCTCAACTCAGCTGCAAAAGAAGCGGCTGCAGCAGCGGGATCATCAGCTTCCACAATTGAGCGAACCACAATAACAAAGTCAGCGCCAGCATCCACGGCAGTCTTTGCATCTCCTCCTTGGGCCCCAACGCCTGGACAAATGATAGGAATCTCAGGTCCAAGAATCTCTCGGACTTCTCTAATCTTTTCAGGATAGGTTGCTCCTACAATCACACCATCTGTGTCCCATTTCCGGGCAACACGTGCGAAGTAATGGTAGAAAGGCTCAGTCTTTGACTTCCCATCAGGCGCTACATATAGGCCGTATCCCTCCTTGGCCCCGGGGTGAGACATGTAACAGAGGGTGATTATGCCGCGTTTTTTGAGAGTCGCCATTTCAAAGACACTGCTGAGACCGCCCTCCATTCCCACAAGTGGATTCACAATCAAGGCATCAAAACCTGCATCGAAGTAGTATTTTGCTATGTGCTTGTTGGTATTTCCGATATCATTCAGCTTGATGTCTGCAATTGCAGTAATCCCCGCATCATGTATAGCATCAATGATTCGTGGAATTCCTTCGAAGAGCCCAACTGGATAAACCAGATGTCGATTAATTTTGAAAGCAACAGCATGTTCAGCTGTTTGAGAAACAATTTCAAGCGCCTTTCGTTCCAGTCGTTCCTTCTCAGCTTGAACAGCGGCACCGTCCTTTCCTGCCATATCAGCAGTTAAGTCTAGACCAATGATCAACTTGCTCTTTCTAACGAAACTCGATGCAGAAAGTTTTCTCTTGTACACGCGATCCACACCTATTCCACCAGAGTTCCACATGTTCTAGTAGAATATGTAGATGCATCATACGGTCCCAAATAAATCTCGTGTACACTTATATCGGAAATCGGGAAACGATTCATGGAGAAGATAAATGAATCCAGATTGGTTAGCCACCCGCCTTGCAGTTGTCATTCTTGCTGTAATTGGACCAATCTACTTCTTTCTGTTGATGTTCTTCATTCCAGAGATGGTGCCATTCGGAGACCCTTTCTTGAATCTACTCTTTCATCATATCGCGGTTCCAGTTGTATTCTCGGCACCATGGCTTGGACTCATCTATTACCAACGCTACCGATTAGCAAACACAGTGTACATCATGGATGACACAATCTCGAGTGTCCCATTGAGATGGCGTGTGTTCTATGGTATCAATGCTGCTTTCGTTCTGATGTTATTCGTTCTTCCCATGACAACTCCACCTTTAGCAATAATCCTCGGTCTTTATGTGGCAGGTACTGTGTTCTTTAGGATTGGTGTTGGTAAATTTGGAGGCGGGAAGATTGGAGCTATACTTGCAATTCTAGGAGCCCTAGCCTTATGCTTTCTACCTACATTCGTAATGTTAGAATTCCTTCCCAACTATATAGTCGTCTGGGATTACATCTTAGCAACCTGGGAAAGCTTTTGGCTACAAGTAGTGTACGGTTTTGCTCAATGTCTTGTGAACGCACTCAGCTTCGGTGCACCAATTCATTTCCTCTACTTCGGAGCTCAAGAGTACGACAAAGGTCTCTATGGGGAAGTGTATACCAAAGCACCGACCAAGTGGATTCGCATTGGAGAATTTATTCTCTTCATAGTGTTCTTGGTCCTGTATCTTCCCCCAATACCAACACCACTTGGCACGATTCCTTTCCTCGATGAATCAATACTATTCACGAGCTTCATCAACTGGATCTCACTATCAATTGTTGCAATCATGTATATCGTGAAGTT
>JBHLRT010000148.1:0-5605 GCA_048882305.1 Candidatus Thorarchaeota archaeon | reverse complement strand
ATAACGATACAGCAGCTTAACTCATGGGCAGATATGATGGGTACTCCTGTCACAGTTGACTATGAAAGCACACCTACGAAATTCACTGTAGCTTTCGCACAACAGATCAATGATCAAATGATCTATGACAGTGGATTTTACTATGATATGCAGACATTGTGGACTGATGCAGCAAATGCCCAGTACTTGGCTACGCTTGCAGATCTCAATGCATTTCTAACATCATAGTGGGATACAAACAAAAAAAAGGATGTGGATGATGTGGGGCCGAGTGATCTCGACACTGAAGTAGAAGAACAAGCTGAGACCGAAACTCTCCCAGTGGAAATGGAGAGAGCTCTCCACCCCGTCTTCGACATCCTTCTATCCTTTTTCCGAGCAATTGCTAATTTCTTCATAGGTCTTGGGAATCGTCTGATAGGTTTCGGGAAATGGATTGTAGATAAATTCGTTCGATTCTTTGGATTTTTCAAAGAACCTGGAGCGAACTCTGGGAATCTCTGGATTCGATTCAAGACTTCGTTGGAAGTCATGCGATATGAGATGGACACTCTGAGTTGGGTTCAATTGGGAGGAATCCTCATTATTTTCGGAGTGTTTCTTATTGCACCTCTACTTAGCGTAGTCTGGGGTTCTTTTGTTACAGATCAGGGATTTTCACTCGAGATTATCACTCAGCTATTTAGCAATCCAGCTTATGTGCCACAATGGATACCACAAAGCTTCAATTGGTTTAGGCCAACTGGAGCTGGAATCGTCGAGATTTGGGGTATTGATTTAGGAATTATTTTGAACTCAGTATATGTTGCAATTGCTGTCACTATTATTTCAGTTATTTTGGGAACTACGTTCGCTTTTCTCATTGCACGATACGAGTTCCCAGGGAAAGGAATACTCCGAACTTTTCTACTCTTTCCAATGCTTTCAACTCCTTTTATTGGTGCTATGGGTATCAAATGGTTTCTCGGTGCACACGGCTTTCTCAACAATCTAGCATCCGCGTTGTTTGCAACAATTGGTTTGGAATGGACTCGTGTGGAGTTCCATGGTCTGGCAGCAATAATTATTGTGCAAGGATTCTCACTGTTCTCATTGGTCTATCTCAATGCTTACTCGTCATTCATGGGAATAGACCCTTCATTGGAGGAACAGGCTGAGAATCTTGGAGCAACTGGCTTCAAGCTGTTCCGTTCTGTCACTTTACCACTTGCAATGCCTGGGATACAAGCAGGTGCAATTCTGACCTTTATTCTTAGTATTGAAGACTTAGGTACTCCTATCGTTTATGCTGAAGACCTTCAAGCTCAGAAGTGTCTTGCATATCAGGTGTTCGATAGTATCACTGCAGAATCTGGACAGATCAATCCTCTAGGTCCTGCTATAGGTATGATCCTTTTAGTATTCGCACTAACTGGATTCTTAGCAATTAGGAAGTACGCGGCACTCAGGAATTATGCATCAGGCAGCAAAGGTGGTCAATGGAATCCTCGTACAAGACATCTACGTTCAAGATCTGTTGTACTCATGTACCTCATTATAATTCCAGTTCTTTTCTTTGCTCTTATCCCTCAAATAAGTGTGATACTCTTATCATTTTCACAATATAGGTCGAGTGCTTTGTTTCCACCGTTGACCCTAGAAAACTACAATATTCTGGGTAATCACGATATACAAGGAGCTTTGGCGAGAACCGTAGGGTATGCAGGTGTTGCGACATTTGGCATAGTACTACTGGGAGTTTCCGCTGCATATATCATATCTCGGCGGAAAATACCCGGCAAAACGGCTTTGGACTTGTTGGTAACATCACCTATTGCATTGCCAGGAATTGTAATCGCAACTGGTTACTTTACACTCTTTTACAACACACCGTTCTTCCCACAGAATGGACCGATGTTCCTCATCATAATGTCGTTCTTGGTGAGGAAGTTTCCATTTACAGTACGCGCGGCTTATGCGGGATTACAACAAACTCCTGAAGTTTTAGAGGAAGCAGCCCAAAATGTTGGCGCTAGCCGGAATAAGACATTCACAAGTATCGTTTTTCCGCTTATCGGAGTTAGTGTTTTGGCTGGTGCGTTACTCTCATTTGTGTACTGTGTCAGCGAAGTGAGCACTAGCTTACTACTAGGCGGAGCCAACTACTATCAAGCTCCACTTACGTTCTGGATTAATGAAACATATGCAGGACTTCCGCCATTATATGGCATAGGGCCTGCTGCAGCCCTAGGCGTGCTGATGATGCTGATGCAAATGATTGTCATTGCTGTCACGAATGCCATCCTTAAGACTAGGGCATCTGCCATGACCGGAATATGAGGTGATCAAAGTGGTAGAAATTTCACTCAAGAATCTACGAAAAACATTCGGCGATGTTGTTGCTACGGATGACGTGAATATGGTGCTAGAGGATGGGAAACTCTCCACACTCTTAGGGCCATCTGGTTGTGGAAAAACAACCTTACTTCGACTAATAGCTGGATTCTATGTTCCTGATAGAGGTCAAATCTTCTTTGATGATCGAGAAATGACAGATGTTCCTCCTAACAAGCGGAATACAGGAATGTGTTTCCAAAACTACGCACTTTGGCCTCATATGACCGTCTTTGATAACATTGCCTACGGTCTGAAAATGAAGCGAGTTCAAGGAATGCGTTATACAAAGGCTGCGATTAGCAATCGTGTACATGATGCTCTTGACCTTGTCAGAATGAGTGGTCTTGCTGAACGAACGCCTCATCAATTATCTGGTGGACAACAACAACGAGTTGCACTTGCACGTGCACTAGTGATAGAGCCTGACGTGCTTCTTCTTGATGAACCGTTGTCGAATCTTGATGCCAAATTGAGAAATGAAATGCGTGAGGAAATCCTAAGAATCCAAGGCGAGCTTGGAATCACGACCGTATATGTCACACATGACCAGATTGAAGCTTTGAGTATATCAGATATGGTCGCTGTTATGGACCTTGGATATGTTCAGCAATACGATCCACCTCGTGAGATCTACGACCGTCCCCAGACTCTCTTTGTGGCAGACTTCATTGGAAAATGCACATTCCTCGATGGTGAAATCGAATCATTGGGATCGGAGTTAACCGTACGACTAGTAGACGGACAGATTGTGAGAGGATTTTCTCCTGTGGAAGGCTATCCTTTTGAAGTGGGTGAGGCGGTGCGATGTGCGGTTCGACCTGAAGACCTGCATGTGGAAGCAACCAGTAGTAAAGATAACAAAATTGCTGGAACTGTCAATCAGGTCATATTTGTGGGAAGCAACTTGGAGGTTCATTTCTCTCTAGGACACATCTCCGCAGTTTCACTCTTGCCACCTGAAGCTCCGGTTCAGAACGGTTCTGAAATCAGTCTGTTTTCGCCAACTTCTCAAATGA
Source organism: Candidatus Thorarchaeota archaeon (assembly GCA_048882305.1). Taxonomy (GTDB): domain Archaea; phylum Asgardarchaeota; class Thorarchaeia; order Thorarchaeales; family Thorarchaeaceae; genus SMTZ1-45. The sequence goes on along the minus strand of JBHLRT010000148.1, from coordinate 2,213 downwards.
TGGTGCTTCCGTTAGGCGGTGTTGATGCACTGAGGAAAATCCCCGGTCACCCATTATATGACGTGCAAGGGGAAATGGTCGGCTAGTTGCCCTTAGAGTGTCTAATGTTTACTGCAACACCCCGCTGAAAGGTTACCATCTCACTACCAGAGAGGAGCGCTTTACCGACACCAAGAAGTGACTGATTACTATCTACAACTAGAACTTCTTCTCCAGCATATAGCTCAGGGCTTGCATTTGTTACAAATTTAGCTAGTGCTGATTTTCCTGCAGAGACAAACTCACTGACCTCATCATCGATTGTAACGATATATTGATCTTCCAAACCGTGCTTAAGTAAGTTCAATCCTCCTTCATAGGTGGGTGTGAACAAGCCAGTTGTAGGTACAAGAGTCAGAAGGATCTCATCAGCAACTTTGACATGTCTGATTTTGCCAGTACTCTTCGAAATACTCAATTGTAGATCATCTGTATCTGCGAGTGATGCAGCTTTTTTACCCCACTGATAACTGAGTATTGCCTTTAGCTTACGTACGGTCCAAGGGACGTGTTTTTTCACTTGAGAATTCAAACCATCTATTACTGCTGATGCAGTATCAGCTTTGGTCACGGAATATGAGTCATCTAGGAACTCATGTATTCCATTCGTTGGTACATCTTTCATGAACCATATAAGCTTGTTAAATGAGAGGCGGCTCAAGAAATCGAAGAAACGTGTTCTGATTACCTCCAGCGTGGGTTTGTCAAAGATATTTGGAAACAGACACTGTTGTGCAGGATGGACATGTTCAAGCTCCCATGGAACAGGTCCCATTGGTGTCAAAAAAACAACCAGAAGGTCATCAGTGGATCTCTGCTTGACCTCATCTATAATTACTGACGCACTCTCTGAAAACGGTCGTCCTGCATTGTCCGGCGCTACTAAGACAGTTTTGGTTCTAATGTATGGATATCTTTGGAGAATCCTCTGTTGAAATCTCAAGATTCCTGGACGCCTAAGAGTTTCAGGTCCAGTATAGAATATTGATGAGGTTTTTCCAATCTCGTCCGATTGAACCATCATTTGCTCATAGTTCATCATCGTTGCAAAAGCTTCGAGAAGGGTGGGATGGCTTCTTGCTCTATTTGCAGCAAGTTCAAAGAGTTTTCCCTCAGAGATTGCTTGTCTTACCTTACGCATCTCAGCAGAAGTGACATAGAGATTGTGTTTCATCAACTGAAGTGTCTTCTCAGATTTCTCAAGCCCTTTGAGTTCCTGAGCAGAAATAGTGGAGCATATCGGACAGTCACATGGCAATTCAGTCAATTGGTCAAGATGTACTGTTCCATTTGGGAACAGCATCCGCTCAGATTCCGCGAACTTTGCGTAGGCCGCGGAATCAAAAAAGTCACATCCCAAAAGAGCAGCTTGAGCAAAAAGCATTGGGTGCCCGCAACCAAATAGATGAACTGGTCTGTCTGGGGGTAGGTGTTTCTTCGCAGCAAGAGTTGCATGTACAATGTCCGTGAATCGGTATCTTTCCATGAATGGGACTATGCCTCCAATCGGATGGACATCAAAATCAAGAGAAGCTAGTCCTTTTGCTGATATTTCTCTTAGATCTGGATAAGCTCCTCCTTGTACCGTACCTGCAAGCATCATCTCTCCTTTCTTGCTAACAGAACTCATCGCTCTATCGAGGGAGGTCCTCATATCTTTCTCGACCTTGACTTTTCCAACATCCGGATTTGAGAATACATCGAGAATCGTTCCAATATCAGAGCCAATAGCTGCCTGAAACTCTACAATTTCAAGAGGGTCTATTTCTTCATCAGGAAGAGAATGAAAATACATCTGAAATGTTCCAGAATCGGTCATAATTGGTCCTTTGAAATCAAGTAGATTGTGAACTCCCTCTCTTATGGCAACATCCTTGAATCGATCATGTGAGCGTATTATGTATGAGTTTGTGATGACCATTTGGAATCCAAAATGGTCGACAAGTTCTTTTGGAGAAATTTCTGATTTTCCCGGATGAACAACTGGCATGAGTAATGGGGTTCTCACAGTTCCATGCTTCGTACTGAACTTGCCTAAACGTGCGAGACCATCTTTTGCTTTAATCTCAAACTGTCCCATTTGAATTCTAATCGTTGACATACCTATCAAGCCAAGAATCTTTCCTTCTGACACAAATCAAATCGTTTAAGACCAGACCCTCAAAGAATCTGAT
>JBHLRT010000147.1:0-5606 GCA_048882305.1 Candidatus Thorarchaeota archaeon | reverse complement strand
GATTTCATTCTGAGCGCTGCTGATACACTTCCTGACCATAGCCTCATGGAGGTAGCTCAACGAGCTTGGGATCAAGCCCTCATTGACTTCTATCATCCGCCTCTTCCCACTCCTGAAATTGAGAATGTGCATGAAGCTGCAAGCTTTTTCTATATTGATTCGCAAACATGGACAGTTCATCTGAATGTAGCTGGTGTTCCACTTCATATGGATGCCAATGAGGCTGAACCATACCTCCGGTCAGTTTGTCACCACGAGATCCAGCACTACTTACTGTGTCCTTATGATGGAGTGACCAATGGCATGATGTTCGCTGCTGCGAGAAAAAGGGTGAATGATGCCACTGCGATGTTTGTGTACAACCTATTTGCAGATCTTGTGGTTGACTCAAAGCTCTTGAAGCAATATCCAACCCTTACACACAATCGCATCAATGCTTCAATCCACGAGTCAACCATGCGGTCCAAGGAACATAGTCCTCTATGGACATTGATTGTTGCGACTTATCGTGCAATGTGGGGATTTTCTCTTCCTACATTTGCTAAGGTTGACCAGGATATAGCTGAAGCTGCAATTGCAATCGCTGATATTTCCCGAAAAGCAATAGATCACGAACAACGTTGGCTAAAGGCCTGTGAGAAGATTGCTGACATTCTTGTGGCATTATTTCCAGAAGATGAACCTGACCAACTACATGGAGTTAGAGTCGGAAAGAATGCAAAAGAAATCGCGGGAGATGAAGAGGGAGATGTCACAACCATATTGGTCCCTCTTGATGTTGATACTATAATGGGCAGTCCAATAGAGGTTCGAAATGGAGACATTGCTCGCAAGTGTTTACAGAAAGACACTCCTGCGGATAATGAGGCTGAGATGGAAGAGCTTGCTGTAGAGGTTGAACAGCGAGGAGGAGACCTACAGGACCTTGAGGGTGTCTATCTCACAGTAGGATACGGAAACCCCCGTGAGTCGTGGATTCGATTTTGGTACCGAGCCAAAGCTAGAGCTCTACTACGAATCGATGTTGAAGATCGGAAATTCTCTGGCTCTGCTCCTCTTGCTCCTCAGGTTTGGAGGATAGGCGACCCTATAGAGGAGTTGGATATCGTTCAGTCACTACAAGCATTTCCTGTCCTCATTCCTAATCTCTCGACTCGAAAATGGTTGAAGACTAATTTTGAAGGATTTGAGCAGTCCAGGTCACTCCCTGATATGCTAATTGTGATAGACTCTAGCGGATCAATGACTTGGGGGATGTCAGGTAAGACAGTGGGAGGTGACTATCATACAGCATTGGTTGCTGCGTTTGCTGCTATGGATGTGGCACTAAAAAAAGGATCACGAGTTGCTGCTATCAACTTCTCAAGTGGCAGTAATTCAAGTGAGTGGTCGACATCTAAGGCTGAAGTCGAACGCGTCCTCCTCGCTTACCAAGGTAGTGGAACCGTAGCTCCGGTAAAGACGATTGAGAAATTATGTGAGTCTGCAGAGTCAAAGGTCATGGTTTTCATGATGACTGATGCCGAGATTGCTAACTGGGCTCGATTTGTAGAATCTGTCCGCTTGCTCACGAAGAAGGGCCACCGGATGTTCCTATTCCATATTAGTGGGAGTAGTAAGCACAAGACCAAGATACAAAGGGCTCTAGAGGATGCTGGTGCGAATTTATATCCCATTAAGTCTGTCCGAGACCTGCCAGGATTGGTAATTAGAGAAGTGCATCATGTGTATTTTGAGTAGTTTGAATCACTCTGATTTTTCCTTCTCCTCTTCTGTACTAGGTTGAGGTTGTCCAGTCAAGAAGGCTTGGATTGACCTTGCTGTGATTCTACCAGCTCCCATTGCTTGGATGACTGTTGCGGAACCTGTAACGATGTCGCCGCCAGCCCATATCTTATCTATACTTGTACGATTGTTCTCGTCAACAACGATGTATCCCCATCTATTGACTTCAAGGTCTGGTAGTGTCTGAATAAGCAACGGATTGGGTCCTGCGCCAATTGAAATTACAACTTGGTCACACTCAAACTCGAAATTTGAACCCTCGATAGGGACTGGTCGACGTCTCCCACTATCATCTGGCTCGCCGAGTTCCATTCTGATGCATTCCATTCCGACCACTTTACCATCCTGTCCAAGTATCTTGACCGGATTTGTTAGGAGCTGAAAGTTGATTCCTTCTTCATCAGCGTGATGAACTTCGTCTGCCCGTGCTGGAAGTTGTTCTCGTGCACGACGATAGACTATCGTGACATCTGCACCGAGTCTTTTTGCTGTCCGAGCAGAATCCATTGCGACGTTTCCACCTCCCACGACACAAGTGTGTTTTCCAGGAGGTAGGGGACAGTCATGGTCTGGAAACAGATATCCCTTCATTAGATTGGATCTGGTCAGATACTCATTCGCGGAGAATACACCATTGAGGTCTTCACCCTCAATTCTCATGAACGTAGGTAGTCCTGCACCGACACCAATGTATATCGCATCGTACTTTTCAATGAGTTCTTCCATTGGTATTGATAGGCCTACTACACTGTTAAGTTGGATATCGACTCCCTGCTTTGCAAGATAGTCCACCTCAGCTCGGACTATTTCTTTTGGTAATCTGAACTCAGGAATACCGTAAACTAGGACTCCTCCAGCCTCGTGAAGAGCCTCAAATATTGTGACCTCGTGACCCTGGAGAATCAGATCCCCTGCAACAGTCAGTCCTGAAGGGCCTGAACCAATCACAGCAACTTTCTTGCCTGTCGATTTTGGTTTTGGAGGAATCTTAACCAAGTTGTTGCTTCTCTCGTAATCAGCAACAAAGCGCTCCAAAGCACCAATAGAAACCCCACCATATCGCTTTCTGAGAGTACAGACTCCTTCGCATTGACTCTCTTGAGGACACACACGTCCAGTTACAGCAGGCAGCACATTAGTTTCTTTTATGAGTCGGGCAGCTTCAGCAAACTTTCCCTCACCAACTAGTTTGATGAACTCAGGAATTTGGACCCCGACCGGACAACCACGAACACAGGGCTTGTTCCTGCAATCCAGACATCTCTTTGCTTCCTCCATTGCTAGTTCAGGAGTGAGTCCTAGCGGGACTTCTTCGAAGTTGGACGCACGAGCAGCGGGGTTCTGTTCAGGCATCTTGGCTCTAGGAATTGCCATTCTCTCCTTTGGGGTCAGACCGTCTGTTCTCTTGCTCATCTAGACCGCCTCCTGTGTCTTTGCAGATTCTGAGATTGCCCCATCTCTCTTGCATCTGTGGAACTGGTATGCGAGGTTCTCTTCCCTCTCATACGCCTTCTTTCTGGCAAAAACCATGTCCCAGTCGACTAGGTGTCCATCAAAATCAGGTCCGTCAACGCATGCAAACCTCGTTTCACCATCAACCAGTACTCTACAGACTCCACACATTCCGGTCCCATCGACCATCAGTGTGTTCAGGCTCACGATTGTTGGAATGCCATAGGGTTTTGTTGCCTCAGCTGACAGCATCATCATGAAGGTACATCCAACAAAATGAGCGTGGTCTATCTTCTCTTTCCTTTCTTCGAGAAACTTCATACCATCTTTGATGTGTCCAGTAACACCACGAGAACCATCAGCAGTGACAACGATAATCTCATCCGTGACCTCACGGAGTTTCTCCTCGTTGTAGACGATGTAAGTGGTCCTAGCCTCAAGCATCGCGATTACTTTATTCCCTGCCTCTTTGAATGCCTTGGCTAGTGGGTATATTGCTCCGAGACCGTAGCATCCACCACCAAGAAGAACCGTGCCATGTTTCTCTATCTTGGTCGGTCTACCGAGAGGGCCTACAACCACATGGACACTCTCTCCGGGCCTCATTGCTGTTAGCTTCATTGTGGAAACCCCTGCCTCTTGATAGAAGATCGTGATCGTTCCGCCCTCAGGATCCCAGTCTGAGAGAGTGAACGGAACACGCTCGCCTTCTGCATCAGGGATGACCATAATGAACTGCCCCGGCTGAGCATGTTGTGCGATTCTTGGGGCTTCAAGTACGAGTCTATGTACGTTGGGAACAACCTGTTCATTAACGAGAATCTTTCCTGGCATTTCAGACCGCCTCCTGTGATTTGCGCTTATGTTCATTCTCAACGTGTTTCACAAGTTCCTCAAGACTGAGCTTGGAAGGTGTTCTATCACGTTCAGGGAGCTTTTCCATAAAGCTCGCCAAATCCTCAATTCGGCTTGCAATGATGGCTCCTCGATATTTCGAATTCCACTCGGTTTCTTCCCTGGTTACTGGTTTCCATGACGCTCTCTGAGCATGACCCCCAACCTCGATGTTTCTCGTGAAACGTGAGAGTTCATTCCAAACATCACTTGACTTCGTAAATCCAAATCCTTTGTCCAATATCTTGTTAGCAACCTCTGTGAATATCTTCCAGTCCTCTTTTGCTTTCCCAGGAGCTTTCGCTAATGAAGCAAGTTTCAGAGTCCTCAATTCCAGGTTTACGAATGTCCCACTCTCTTCTACAAATGTTGTTGATGGGAGAATAATGGTTGCTTTGTCCACCCACTCTGAAGGATAGGGTGACTGATAGATGATTGTTGGTACTTTCTCAAATCCATCAAGTGGGACTGAACCGTCTATGATATAGAGCACGTCAAGGTTTCCTTTCTTGGCTTTCTGACGCAGCTCTTGTATGTCTAAACCATCTGCCACATTTCCTCCACCCCACGATTTTGCAACTTGTGAGCTAGCATCCTTATCCGTCACAGATGTTGGGCCTGGCAGAAGTTCAGGGCGAAGGCCAGCCTTGATAACCCCCGCTTCATTTCCCAGCGGATATAGTGGGATCAGTGCGCCATCATCACCAGCAACTCTGACCAATGCACGCAGCACTTTACCGGGTTCGGATGATTCGAAAATGTGTGAACCTACAAGAATGGCACCTTTACCATTCTGTGTTATTTTCGCAATGCGTTCAGCTTGTGATGGGTCTACACCAGGTAGTTTGCTGTCATGTGATGCAAGTTTTGAGAGCACCTTCTCGAAATCCTTTGGAGCGAGGTCTACATACTCTGCAGCCCACCTCTGAAGGTTCTGCCCAACTGCTCCTAGAACTATTAGTGGTTTGCCCGCTCTAACTTCTTTATAGACAATCTTCGCTACTACCTGATGAGTTTTGACGAAGTCGCCTCCCACTGAAATGATCCAATCGACTTCCTTCAGATAGTCAAGAGTCTTTATTCTCTCAAAGTCCTCCGCGACAGCTAGTTCTTTATGAATCAATGCCGGGAAGTCTGACCCTCTGAAATCAATGTTTGGGCACTTGACTGCGACTCGTGCAAGTTTCGTCAAGACATATGCGGACTCACTACTTAGATTGGGACTTCCTATGAAACCAACCCTCTCCGGATTCGCCTCTGAAAGAACTCGAGCTACCTCCTCAGTAGCTGCTTCCCAAGAGATAGGTATGTGTTCGCCATCTCGCAGCAGGTATGGCATCTTAATCCTGTCAGGAGCGTTCACGAGCGATGGAATACAAAAACGTCCTATGACGCACATATGATGATGGTTTGGCGGATTCTCAGACTTTCCTGGGCGGGAGCTCATGATCCTATCCCACTTCAGATCGAACTCG
>JBHLRT010000146.1:0-5615 GCA_048882305.1 Candidatus Thorarchaeota archaeon | reverse complement strand
ATATTTCCTCCAGAAAATCACTATGAGAACCAAAGAAGAATGACAATCTTGAAGCAAACTCATCAACGTCCAAACCCGCATCAATTGCAGCTTGAACATATGCAATCCCATCTGCCAATGTGAAAGCTACTTCTTGGACAGCAGTGGAACCAGCCTCACGGATATGATATCCAGAGATTGAGATCGTGTTCCAGAGAGGCATATTCTCACTGCAGAACTTGAAAATGTCGGTTATCAATCGCATCGATGGTTTTGGTGGAAAGATGTATGTTCCACGCGCAACATATTCTTTCAGAATATCGTTTTGAATCGTACCACGTAGCTTGTCCATCGAAACCCCTTGCTTCTCGGCTACTGCAACGTACATAGCTAGTAAAATCGAGGCAGGGGCGTTTATCGTCATGGAGGTACTCACCTTATCTAGAGGAATTCCTTCGAACAAGACCTCCATATCTGCAAGTGAATCAATAGCGACGCCTACTTTTCCAACTTCGCCTTGAGCTAATTGATCATCTGAATCATATCCAATCTGAGTAGGAAGATCAAATGCAATCGAGAGACCTGTCTGTCCTTGTTCTAGGAGAAACTTGAATCTCTGATTCGTTTCTCTTGCAGTAGCAAATCCACTGTACTGTCGCATAGTCCAGAATCGGCCTCGATATCCTGTAGGTTGGACTCCGCGGGTGAAGGGATACTGACCTGGAAAACCAAGGTCTCTCTCATAGTTCGAGCCCTTCAAATCCAATGGTGTATAAAGTCGGTTTACGGGAAGTCCAGAGATTGTCTTGAAATTCTCCTTGCGTTCAGGGAATCTCTTTACTGTCTTGCCTACAGTTTCATCCTCCCACTTATTCATAGAGTCACGGAGCTTTGGATTATCGTCCATAACACTCACCTACTTTCACTAAACAGGAACTCAGCTATCAAACGTTCAGCCACACTATAGGGGTCTTCTTTTCGAGTAGCAATCCGTTTGATTGCATTCTCATACTCAGGTTTGCCCTCCAGCTTCTGATACAATTCGCGAGTAAGTTTGTATCTCATCAACTCCTGAAGTTCATCACGGCTTCGTTTCAGTCCTTTTTGCTCTAGTTGACCACTGTCTTTTAGGAATTGAAGGTGTTCCAAGATCTTATCAGCAAGCTCAGGAACACCATCACCGGTTCTTGAGTTTGTTAGCAGGACCGGGGGACGCCAAGGCTTTTCTCTTGGGTCAATATCAAGCATTGCATTGATTTCTGTGACTTTCTTGTCAGCACCATCGAGGTCCATTTTGTTCACTACGAAGATATCTGCAATCTCCATGATTCCAGCTTTTATGGCTTGAATGTCGTCTCCGCTTCCAGGCACATCTGTGACTATGACGGTTTGAGCAATGTCAATGACTTCCACTTCAGACTGTCCCGCACCCACAGTTTCGACAAAGATGATATCTTTTCCAAATGCATCAATCGCGCGCACTGCGCCAGAGGTTGCTCTAGCGAGACCGCCGAGATGCCCCCGGGTACCCATAGAGCGTACATAGACATCCTTATCGAGACTATGTTCTTGCATCCGAATTCTATCACCTAACAATGCCCCTCCAGTAAAAGGGCTGGATGGATCAACGCAGACAATTCCTATTGTGTTTCCACGTTTCCTGAATTCGGTAGTCAGTTTTGTAACTAGTGTGCTTTTTCCAGAGCCTGGAGGTCCAGTGACGCCGATGATGTGAGCTTTTCCGGTGTGTTTGTAGAGTTGACTGAGAGCTAACGATGCATCAGCGTCTTCATCTTCAATAAGTGAAATAAGACGGGCTAGGTCTCTCCGTTTACCACTCAACACGCCTTTGACAAGTTCAGTCACGGGCACTGCCAGTTCCTCACATTATTAGAATTAGAGCTTGACATTGGCCTTGATGTACTCGATGATTTCATCAAGCGGAGTCCCAGGACCGAAAATTTTCGCAATTCCAGCCTTCTTCAATTCAGGTATATCGTCTTCAGGAATGATACCACCACCAACTACCAAGATATCCTCGGCACCTTCTTCCTTCAGGAGCTCCATAATCTTCGGAAACAGGGCATTGTGTGCACCGCTTAGGATACTTAGACCTATGCAATGAACACCTTCATCGAGTGCTGCTCTGACCACCATCTCAGGAGTCTGTCTAAGACCAGTATAGATCACTTCCATACCAGCATCTCTCAAAGCGCGAGCAACGATTTTGGCCCCTCTGTCATGACCATCTAATCCGGGTTTTGCAACAAGTACACGAATCTTCTTGGATGAACTCAAGAACACACCTCAGGTTGATGATTCGTCTGGAGATGAACTTGGTAGTGATATAAAGGCGTTGATTTTGAGATTTAGTCCTCCATGATATGGACTACATTCTCTCGACCTTCACGAAATCGTCGAACAAGGCCCCGTTCCTCTAGATTGTTAAGAATCAGACTGACTTTAGCTTGTGACATGTCAAACTCGGTATAGAGGTCTTTCTGCGGACAGGACCCACCTTTCTGTCGAATTACCGCCAAGACTTCTTCCTCTTCAGACGTCACACCTACGAATTTGACAGTTCCAATTCGTTTCAATCGATAGAATACTTTGGGACCACCAATAGTGAGGACTACACCGCCAATGATTCCAAGTATAGCAATTATAATCGACTCAATTAGAAATGACCCCAACGGACCCTGTATAGTATTTGGATACTGAAACTTAACAATGAATACTCGTTCTTGTCCAATCTGTAGAGAATCTGTAAACCAAACAAATGCAAGAGACGCTCCATCTGTGTAATTTGATTCCGGCGCAGGGAATAAGGGAACAACTGATTCGCGTGAAAGGAGTGCGTCAATTGGGAGAATTGCAGTAAACGTGAAGTTAGCAATCTCGGACATTGGGCGGATGTAGAAGATGAAGTCACTGTAGAACCTCGTTGAGTCGATACCAAGGATAGCGTCAGATTGGAGATCAGTTGCTTCAAGATCCAGGTCTATCCATGCAGTCTCATTTGCTTCCAAAGTAAATGGAAGAATAACTACAACTTCTGTATATCTATCATAAAGAGTTTCACTCGTGGTTGATGCAGTGCCATTCGCCGCTGAATCTAGAACTTCTACCTGCAGTGAGTCTATCCTCAAAGAAACAGAACTGATACCTGTTGCACCTTGATTGACTACTCTTGCGTTAATGTTGATTATTGTGACTCCTTCTTGCGTCAGGATAGCAGTGATGTCAACAGGATCCAATAAGATATTCTCTGATTGAGCAGGGAAAAAATCACCTTGAACTGGTGTGAAAAACATTGATGCAATAAAAAGTGCGGCAATTGCAAATATCATTCTTTTCACAGGTTCACACCACATCCAAGTTGCTAGGAGTTTCTGTTGATTCTTGTTTCAAATTCACGTGTTCATAAGACTTCGCTTAGTGTACAAAAGGTGGGTAGTGGCTCAGGACCACTACCCTATTGTTTTACGAGAGAGCTATTTTTTCCGGACTAATACAATGAGTAAAGCAAGTATGGCAACTACTCCGATGCCAGTAACTAGCACAATGTCTGTTGATGGACCGATTGATGGGGCTCCTTCAGGGTAAAGACCAATCGATGGATCGTGCAAGATACTGCCATCATCAAAGTACGGATAAGCAAGATAGACGGCTACTCCATCCCCAACTGGAACATAGGATGCATTAACTGTAACAGCTTCTGTATCTCCTCCAGGCCAGGTTATAACAGCTGTGTCTACCCAACTAAAGAATCCTTGAGCGATTGCAGTTTCACTGTCAACAAAATCCAGTCTCTGACATTCAGTCGCATTCATTCGTTCAAACCGAGTTTCATTTCCGCCGGTTGTGGTCCAATTCGTATCAGAATCGAGACTGACATTTCGGAATCTTTCTCGAGTTTCCATTCTATGACGATGCATGAATTGATTAGCTGTCGCTTCATTATCTCTCTGAAGTGTTTCGATTGCTACACTTGAATTTTCATTGCTGAATGGAAAATTACCAATCCCTATATCCATCTTCAACTCTGACCTTCCAGCCACGGTATAGTTGAATTGAACACCATGATCATCAGAAACCTGGCCAGTGTAGTCATCGAGGTAAATGTGCGCGTAAATCTGAATTGTCACATCAGAGAATCGTTGAATGTCGCCCATACCATCTAAAGATGCTAGCGGCATATCATCCATCATTGAACTTCTAACACCTGATTTAGTGTATTTCAACCAAACCTCTGTGATTACATCGCCATCAGTTACTTGCCCTGTTGTAATCGTCCACTCGAAAGCTGCTAGAGGCGCGAAGTAAAGAGTTTCATTCCTTTGATATGCTCCATCACCGTTCAAGTCTTCGAACTCTGCAAGCATCACAAAGCTTGTAGCGAATCGAGCATGAGCACCATCGTCATCCGATGTATACCAAAAATGAAAGTTAGGCATCTCACTGTCAGCCATGATAGTGATTATGTCGGTGTTTATCCAGACTGACCCATCACTTTGACGCATAGAATCAGGCATGCCAGGCATGGGTCGATCCATTGGGTGATCCATTCCACCACCCATTGCTGTTGCGGTTGTGCTCATGGTTCCTAACAGGGAAACCATAAGAAACATTCCAACTATCAATCTATGAATATTCTTCAGATTATTCACCTACTTCAGTCTGGAAAATTTATATTTATAATGACCATTTCGTGGCAAAAGTTATTGTAATGATTGAAACGAGTTATGGGTGCGTAATTGGGCAATTGAAGCTTTATGGATGCTTGTAATGTTTTCTAAAGGATTCATAGAAAAACTTAATCTTACTAGTCATCTTCGAACCAGTACACTTCAAAGTTATTAAGCTTCAAACAAGAATTGACTTGAGGAAGCTGAGAAATGGCTGCAGAGATTCACGAAAGAACACAGTTTGACTGGTTTAGTATTGCACGTATCCATGAAACTCGAGGCGAGGATAAAGAAGCATTGAAAGCCTACGAGGAGTCAGTGAAAATTGACGGGAACTACGCAAAAGCTTGGTTTCACAAAGCCAAGCTACACTACAAACTAGGACAGAAGAAGGAAGCCAAACAGTGTGTGGAAAGAGTTCTAGAACTCGAACCGGATTGGGAAAAGTATGTGAAGAAGTATATGCCTAACCTGTGATTTGTTTTAGCGCAATGCTGCTGATGAATCAGGATAGAGAAGCACATAAACTGCTTGATTCAGTGTGAGGATCTTCCGTTCCACCCATTCCATGACCATCTTAACATTGTCAGCTGATGATACACGTGTCAATGCCTCAATTGTAGCATCTTTGCAATGAGGAAGTCCAAGTAGTTCTTCAATGGTCTGAACTAATATCATCTGACGAACATCAGGAGTGGTTTCCGTTAGCCAATAGAGGACATTGTCTCTTGCACTGGCTTCCACATTAGATGAAGAGGCTGCATCAGAAAGGGCATTTGAAATTGCAGTGATGCCTTTACTATCCTTGAGATCAGTGAGTTCGTTTTGGATGATTGTGACAATAGCCTCAGTGTTACCTGGATCGTGGCTCAAAATATCGATAAGGTCTGAACGAGCTTGTGCTGGGCCACTTGGGTCTTTATCATCACTCAAAGGTCTCATACTCCA
>JBHLRT010000145.1:0-5619 GCA_048882305.1 Candidatus Thorarchaeota archaeon | reverse complement strand
CTCATAACCCTGCTGCACATCTCCTGCAGTTATTTTCTCTATTCCACTCGCAGTCTTATCTTTTGGATCATCTTCCATATGCAATGCGACCTCCCCTTTTCACTAGCATTGTCACTTAAGTCATGACAAGCTGCTGATACGATTAGAAGGATTCAGACATAAATACATTGAGGAAATTTGAGATTAGTTTGATAGAATTCTTAATCCAACCAGGATAATGAGTGAACCTAGTTTCTTGTATGGTTCCTGATACTGAACGTAATGAGTGTGTGTGCACTTACCATGATGTGTGTAAATTGGTCAGAAATTTGATTGAAAGACCAGCTAAGAAAGAACATTCTCAATACGTTTGGCAATTCGGGTCATCATGAAGAACATGTATCCGATGTTCGCACGTTTATTTGTAAGTACTGCAAGAATAGCATCAGCACCCGCATCACAAATGATGACATAACCGGTTTCGCCCTCAATGAGCATCCGTACAAGTGGACCACGCTTGAGTTGTTTGAAGACCTTTCGTGTTGCCTCTTGTATCTGAGTGGATCTTCCAGCTATCACATCTTCATCAGGAACGAGGTTCTCATCAACACCTTCAGGATAATGTGTAGATATAGTGAGACCCTGTGATTTTGATATGACCGCACTCGCCTCTACATTCCCTTGGGATGCACGGCTTAAGTCTAATAGAAGCTCATTCAACATTTCGGTCTTTGAGGACAAAGTAGGGCAATCCTCCCATGAGGCCTTTCGTGCAAATATGTTGTCAAGTATTTAAACTCTCTTGGCGCCAGCTTCCTTAAGCCCTTTTATTATCTTAGCAAGCTCAGTACCATTGTCTTTCTGGACTTGCTTTTCTAAGTAAGTACCCTGCACAACAATCGATGCACCTGATTCGACAGCTGTTACAACGGACTTTTCATCGTTAAAGCCACCACCGGTTATCAATGGAATATCAATGAACTTGGAAACTGTAGCAATCATCTCTGGAGGCACGCCACCACCCTCAGCGCCGCTGCCAGCTTCAAGGTATACAAGCTTCATTCCAAGCAACTCTGCAGCTATTGCATACATAGCGGGTAGTTTTGGTTTGTCCCGCAGGAATGGTTTTGCATCACCAACCCAAGAGGCAGTCTTACCCGGAGCAACAATAAGGTAAGCCATGGGAATCGTTTCAATTCCTGTGAGCTTTACTTTTGGCGCAGCCAAAGCTTGCGCTCCAATGATATAGTATGGATTTGTACTGTTTAGAAGGGACATGAAAAACATTGCATCTGCATGTTCAGAAACCCCGGTTATATTTCCTGGAAACAATATTGTGGGAATCTCAACAGCTTCCTTGATCTTAGCTACTGCATCATCAATGACACCGAAGATTGTACTTCCCCCAATCATAAGCGCATCACTACCAGCTTTCTCTGCGAGAGTAGCAATCTCTACTACATTCTCAATTGATGTAGATAATGGATCAGGATCAAGCAGGGAGAAATGGCAAGCACCATCAGACGCAAGTTTTTCGGTGATATACTTCCAAACCTTTCCAGTCATCGTGTAGCCTCCAAAAGTAATTGCTCTCCCCCGTACCGGGCTTTTTACGCTTTTGGTAAACTCAAAACAGCTTGTTCCTGCGATCACTTTCAAGTAAATGTATGATTTCGTTAGATATTCGGTATTCGGTGTTAGAATCTGAAATATAGTGAAGCGTAAATGCCCGTTATTCTCAACCTTTATTACAGGTGATGAATGAAGCTCGTAAAGTTGCGTTCTGCAGAACGAGGACTGGCACATGACCACTGGCGACCCAAAAGAAAGCAGTGCAGGACCCTCAGAAGTGGAAGTTGTATCCTCAGATCCTGAACTGCGAATCGGCGTATTCCCCTGTAAATGCGGTAAGAATATTGGTGCAGTTGTTGATATTGACGATGTAGCTGAATATGCAAAAACCTTGCCAGGCGTTGTTCATGTTCAAATCAATACATACACGTGTGCAGACCCTGGACAGCGAGAGATTCAAGATGCGATAGGTGAACATGGCCTCAACCGCGTAGTAGTTGCATCATGCAGCCCAACGATGCATGAGGATACTTTTAGAAAGACTGTCAAAGCAGCGGGACTGAATCCGTATTTGTGTATCATGGCCAACATTAGAGAACATGTTTCATGGGTTCACCAACACGACCATGAAGCTGCCACTCAGAAAGCGAAGGAGTTGGTAGCGATGGCAGTTGCAAAGGCTGCCACATTGGAGGCTCAACCGGAGCGAGATGTTCCAGTTACTCAAGCTGCCTTGGTAGTTGGAGCTGGCGTAGCAGGTATGCAAGCATCTCTTGATCTTGCGGAGGCGGGCTTTAAGGTCCACCTTATAGAGAAAAAAGCTACCATTGGTGGGATAATGGCGATACTAGACAAGGTATTTCCTCAAAATGACTGCTCAATTTGTATCCTAGGTCCAAAGATGGTGGATGTGGCAAAGCATCCGAACATCAATATGATTACGATGGCAGAGGTTGAATCAGTTTCAGGTTATGTAGGAAACTTCGAAGTGAGAGTGAAACAACGAGCTAGGTATGTTGACATTGATGCTTGCACCTCATGCGGTGACTGTGTGGAGGTGTGCCCAGTGGACGTACCAAGTCGAACAGACCAGAATTTGACTTGGCAGAAAGCAATTCAGATACCGTTCCCTCAAGCTGTACCCTCATCCTACTTTGTCGACCCAGATGCATGTTTGGGAATGGATTTGATTAGGTGCGGAAAATGTATCGATAGGTGCGAACAGAAGGCTATTGTTCCTTCAGACAGAGAGAAGTATATTGATCTAGATGTCGGAGTGATCATTCTAGCAACAGGTTTCAACCCAGCTGATCCAAGTAAAGTTCCGCGTCTTGGATGGGGAAGATATCCAAATGTAATAACCTCGTTAGAGTTCGAGAGACTCATCAATGCAGCAGGACCAACAGAGGGATCTTTGGTCAGACCATCAGACCTGCACAAACCAAAATCTGTAGCAATAGCTCAATGCGTTGGATCGAGAGACATTAGTACCCGATCGGGTTGTTCAAACTTCTGCTGCGCAGAGTCAGTAAAATGCGCACTTCTCATCAAAGAGCATTATCCTGATACAGAAGTCACTATATTCTATCAAGACCTGAGAATGCATGGGAAGTACTTCGAAGATCAGTATCAGAAAGCAAGGGAAGAGGGTATCAAATTCATTAGAGGCAGGGTCGGCGAGATTCAGCAGTATCCAAAAACCAAGAACCTTCGAGTTAGTGTTGAGGATACAACACATAATCAGCTCATCATGGAAGAGTTTGATATGGTCATTCTCTCAATGGGTGCGGAGGGTAATGCAGGAAACTTCCCAGTTCCAATATCATGCACTAGTGATTCTTTCTATATTGAGTCACATCCCAAACTAAGACCAGTGGATACAAGCTCAGCAGGGGTTTTCATCTGTGGTGGTGCAGAAAGTCCTAAGGACATCAGGGACTCGGTAATTCAAGCAAGCGCTGCTGCAGGTCGAGCAGGCATTATACTTCAGAAAGGTAGATACCCGATTGAGGCTCTAAGTGCAAAAATAAAGCAGGATCTATGCAGCAGATGTGGTACTTGTGTTAGTCGTTGTCCATATGGTGCCATCTCACAAGACGGTACAGGAAAATTCACTGTCATGGGTGCGCTCTGTCAAGCTTGTGGGACTTGTGCAGGGGATTGCCCACAAGACGCAATCTACATGCCAAACTTCACTACTCAACAGATTGAAACTCAGATCCAAATTGCGCTTCAAGAAGATCCAGAAAATAAGATAGTTGCTTTTGCATGTGCTTTCTGTTCATACCGTGGGTCAGATCTTGCAGGTGTTTCAAGAATGCAACATCCACCTAACGCGAGAATCATTCGATCTATGTGTTCGGGAAGGTACTCCACCAAGTTTGCACAGAAGGCTTTTGATCTTGGAGCGGGAGCTGTACTCTATTCTGGTTGTCACCTTCCTGCAGACTGTCATTTCCAAACAGGCAATCATTGGATGGCAAAACGAGAGCCACGTATACGAGGTTGGATGAAGAGAAATGGAATACAGGATGAACGATTTAGAGTAGAATGGGTATCCGCAGGAGAAGGCAAAAAGTGGCAGACCATCATGACTGAAATGGCTGAAGTTGTCAAAATCCAGCGAAAACAGATAGACAAACCAAAATCCAAAAAACTGGATGAGCCAAAGACTAAGAAACCATCTAAACCAAAAACGGAAGCAAAACCTAAGAAAAAAGCCAAGGCCAAATCTATGCCTAAGAAGAAACCTAGCAGCACCAAGAAGGGTGTTACCAAGAAAAAGACAGCAAAGAAGTGATTGGCATGGCAGATGAATTTCAAAAAACCAGACTAGATGAGCTGAAGGAAACAGCCAGACCATGCTTTCAATGTGGGATATGTTCGTCATCATGTCCTGTCTTCAGAGTTGCGCCAGAGCTGAATCCAAGAGTATCAGTTGATTCAATCATTACGAAGGGAGAAGTCCCAAGAGAGGGAAATGAGTGGCTATGTGCATATTGCTTGATGTGTGACCAGAGATGCCCTATGGGCGTGTCACTAGCAGAGATTCTAATGGAGATTAAGAATATCTCTGCAAGAGAGGGTAAAGCTCCACCAGATGTCATAGATTCGGCGGAATCCCTGATGGAGGATGGTTGCCTCTCCCCAATTTCAAGCAGGTCAGAAAAGTTAAGAGCTGATCTCGGATTACCTGAACTTCCCAGGGCGAATCCAGAAGATGTTCAGAAAATATTCAAGGCAACGGGAGCAGCAGAAGTCCTTGCAGTGAACAAAACAACACAGGAGGAAGCATCGGAGTGAAGTACGCATTCTTTCCTGGTTGTACAATGGCTTACCGCCTTCAGTTTGCCGAAAAGTCGATTCGGATGATTGCGCCAAAACTTGATCTTGAATTGGTAGATCTACCATTCACATGTTGCCCTGAGCCCAATGCCGTTCGAGCCATGTCTGATGATACTTGGCTTACTTTTGCGGCGAGGAATATTGCTCTTGCTGAGGCTGAAGGGCTTGACATTCTCACTGCATGTGCTGGCTGTCATGAATCACTCTCTCTAGCCAAACATGAGCTAGACAATAAACCAGAAAGAAAAGAGAACATAAACGGAATCCTCAAGGAAATTGGTATCGAATACAAGGGATCATCTAAGATTATACATATTCATCAGTTACTTTTTGATGAGATTGGAATTGAAACTCTTTCCTCAATGGTGAAACGACCAATTCCAATAAAGGTAGTGACCCATACAGGATGTCATCTTCTTAGACCAGAAAGAATTCTTCATGTTGATGATGCGGAGGTCCCAGTGAAACTTGACTTGTTGTGCGAAGCACTGGGGATGGAACCATTAGAGTATATGGACAAGACCATGTGCTGTGGAGCAGGAGTCAGGAAGACAAATTCAGTGACATCATACGCTGTACTTCGAGAGAAGATGACAAGCATGGAAATGGTGGAACCGGATGCAATAGTAGTCTTTTGCCCAACATGTTTCATTACTTTCGAATCAGGACAACGAGTCGCAAACAAAATCTTCGGAACAGATTTCAAGTTCCCAGTCTTCTATT
>JBHLRT010000144.1:0-5624 GCA_048882305.1 Candidatus Thorarchaeota archaeon | reverse complement strand
ATGCGGATATTTCAGCTCAGCTTCATGCTTTCTTACTATTCCTCCATTTATGTATTTTAATTTTTCTTCAACGATGATTTTGTTTGATTGTTGGCGGGTTATCATTCCTACATCGAAAAATGACAAAAACAAAGAATGATGCAATTCGTTGGGTACTTATTGCACCACCCAATCATCCTAGTAAGATGAATGCAGCTATTGATCTTATTATGGGTGATGAAAATCGTAGTAGACAAATTGCTAAACAGATTGAGAGAGATGGATTGGCTTTTGACGCAGTTTGGGAGGGATACTTAAAATGACCAAAACAATTGAAGAAGTAGAGAAGAAAATCGTTGAAGTTTTAGATGAAGATTCCTCAAGAAGAATTCCCAGAAGAATAATCGAGATGGAATTGTCAAATCAATACAAGCCTGAAGATGTTAAGAAAGCCATTTCCAATCTCGTTGAGAATTTTATTATTAATTTAGTAATTGATTACCCACCTAGTAATTCTGGTCTTAACACAGGTCACCCACATTGGTTTCTGAAGATTCTATCACCAGATGAGAGGCAAGAACTCCGTGATTTAACACCTTTACAGATTTCTTTACTTAGGATACTCCAAGAAACAGATGATGAAGGATTTCCTAGTGAGGTTCCTGTTAGCGAAGTCAACGCAAAACTAATCGCTAGTGGATTTTCCGAAGACGAGGTTGAGTGGCTTAGTATTACAGATAGAGTTTACCAAGTCAAAACGAATCGAGATGGTGTTTCTGTACGTTGCTTCATGATAATTCCCGAGTATGAAAAGACTGAGGAATACAGAAAGTTCCAAGAAGAATCAGAACTTCATGCCACCGAAAAAGAACTCAGAACTATGCAACTTGAGGATGATGAGAAATAAAGTGGTAGCGGGTGGATGATTTGAACATCCGATCTCAGGGTTATGAGCCCTGCGGGATAGGCCTGGCTTCCCCAACCCGCTAATGCTAAGGAAATTCTGCCTGCGTGAGTTTTAAAGTTATTCGTAGAACCAGTTAGCTGGGTTGTTCTGACCCGGTCAAAGTATCTTTCTTCTGTCTTTCAAGACCTGCATTACGTTCCTTGAGGTATTTAGCCCAGACATCATCGCGATCTCGTTTCCAATCAAGAGGTACTATTCCACCAATACAAAGGGCCGCAAAGAACCCAGATGTTAATACTCCAAGCATAGGTCCAAAATAATAGGGTGTGTAGACAACGCAATATGTCATCAAGAATATTGTTGCAAAGACATCAGTGGCGAATAGCAAAAAGAACGTGAACTTGGACAGATTCGATATTTCTGAGAATCTACCTCGATACACACGAAAAAGGATGACAACTGATATGGTCAGCAGTACTATGATAGGTAAAATTCGTGCAGTAGGACTGATGATTGTTGTCATTGAGAGTTCTTGCACGAACTTACCTATCTACCTTTTTGTGTTTAAGAGGGTACAATCGTATTGGGTGCGGTTTTGATAAGATGCGCCTACTTTACCGTCTTGGCAAACTCCTTTCCAAAGTTGAAGGCTTGTTTTAGTTCATCCTCATCTGGCACCCACTTCACGGTGAAGGGTTCCATGATGATGTCCATCTTACCCTTCTCCATTGACTCCTGAATCTTTTTCACAGCTCCACCACCCCAGCCATAGGATCCGAAAGCGGCAGATTTCTTACCAACAGGTTTCAACAGTTCAATGTCGGAGAGAACTGAAGCGACATTCGGTAGAACATCGTTGTGCATAGTAGAGCTTCCAATGAGAATTCCTTTTGCCTCTAACAAATCAGCCATGATGTCATAGCGGTCACTATGAGGAATCAGTTTCATTTTCGGTTCAAGTCCTTCACTTTGGACACCTTCAGCCATTGCGCGAGCGAGTTTTGTTGTGCTTTCCCACATAGTGTCCCATGTAATGACCACTTTATCTTGTAATCTCTCACCCTTTGCCCATTCGAGATAACTAGTGACTATTTGGAGTGGATTTTTTCTCCAAATCAAACCATGAGATGGAGCAATCATCTTGATTGGTAGGCCTAACTCAACAACTTCTTCTATTTTTCTTTGAACCATCCTACTCAATGGCCAGAGGATGTTTGCATAATACTTCTCAGCCTCTCGCCATAAGATATCCTGATTAACCTCATCCGCAAAACGTTTCTCGGTAGCATAATGCTGACCAAAGGCATCATTTGGTAGCAATAGCTGTTTCTCCACATAGTAGGTGAACATAGACTCAGGCCAGTGAAGCATAGGAGCTTCATAGAATCTGAGTGTCTTGCCTCCTAAGTCTATTTCATCACCAGTCTTTACGGTTTGAATCTTCCACCCATCATCATAATGTTTCTTCAACTGGTCGACAGCTTTCGATGTACAGATTAGTTTTGCATCAGGGACTATTTTCAGTATCTCAGGGGTTGCACCTGAGTGATCCATCTCGGTATGATTCGAAATCATGTAGTCAATCTTTGTTGGGTCTATCACTTCTGAGATACGTGACAACATCTCTTTCGTGAACAGACCCATCACGGAATCTACTAATGCAATTTTTTCTCCAATTATCAAGTACGCATTGTATGTTGTACCGTGGTGCGTTGTGTAACTGTATCCATGAAAGTTTCTGATGTTATAATCCAGTGCACCAACCCAGTATACATCCTTCATGATTGCAAATGGTTTCACTAAGTAACGCCTCTAGTATGTCTATGTATTCTACTGATAAAAAGAAAGTAGTTACCAAAAGGGAAGTGAATGCGTTCTTCTATGTGAGTCCATAACCATTTGGTTCAATTGAGCTATCAACAGTATAGGTCCAATCTGGGGATTCTGTTTCAAAGCTTTGGAGACCCTGACTACGATTCACCCAACGCCAACAGGGTACTGCACCAACCATCTCAAGTTGATACAAGTTTGCCTTGGTAGCGCTATATCTTATTTCAAGGAGAGTGCCTTCTGGAAGACTGTCAATGTCGCTCACATCAAGAGCAGTGCGTCCGTGATGGTCTTTGTTTCCGCAACGTGAGAGAAAATAACGTGTTGTTCCACCATTCACTGGATTCCTTATGATAACAGCCACATGAGGTCGAGCAACAGGATCCCACCATCTGGGGATTCCTGGACGTCTGATCACGTAATTAGAAACAGGCTCAATCTGACCAGGTATGTCTAATTGAATACTTTTCACTCTCCAGGTGATAGAGTTGCAGTTTCTCTATATAAGGGGGGCTAGCGTAATACAACGCTTGCAGAGTCTCATTCTGATGCACTCTTGGGTCGCTCTAAACTGTTAGTAATACCTAGGACTGGATGATGCTGTTATTTGCTGACCTCCACTTCCACTGCATTAAATAGTTGCTTAACAAATGGCCAGTTTGGTGAGGCTGGCCAAATGTAAACCCAGTAATAGACCATCTGTCATGTGTGAAGTTTTCTGTTTCGTTGAAAACCGATCAAACAAAGACTCGAAGATGACTCCTCTTCATCGTCTTATTTTGTCTGTCATGTTTCTTCTTCCAATGGAAAACCGACTATGAGTGGTCTTCCTTCATAGATAGACCGGGTCACTTTTTCCCTTGCGCTGGCCAGTAGACGCCAAATCGTGCCTCTACTGACACCCATCTGTCTTCCAGCTTGTTCTTGATATAGTCCCTCAAGATCGACTAGACGAAGAACCTCTGCTTCTGCCAAATCTATGTGAATAGGTTCTTCTACACCTGAGGGGTCGGGGGTCATCTTTTCTGCTCTAGGCTTGCGTCCAATTTTGGGCTGAATGGGAAACCTACCACGGCCACCTTTTCTTCGCCTTTGCATTTCAATCCCCGCATAGGTATTGGGGAGGTTTCTTATTACCGTTTGTAACGACCGAGTTTTTTCTTCAAATGCGCATTTTAATGTCAAATGAATACTCTGAAGTGAAGCGTTTATCTCTGTCTAAGGTAATTAGTTGAATATCAGCGGAGAGGATTGTCATGGGATTTAGTGTTGGTATTGTCGGAAAACCCTCATGTGGAAAAACATCATTCACTAATGCAGCTTGCATGACTGATTTCAAGGTGGGAAGTTATCCATTCACAACGATTGAGGCAAATGTTGGAGTGACTCATGTTCGAACGACATGTGCATGCGCTGATTTTGATGTGGAAGATGATCCTAAGAACTCAATCTGTATTGATAGAGTCAGATTGATACCAGTTAAGCTCATTGATGTTGCAGGATTGGTCCCAGGGGCTCATGAGGGTCGAGGGATGGGAAATCAGTTCCTTGATGACCTCAGACAGGCAGATGTCCTTATTCACATCGTAGATGCAAGCGGTGGATTGGATGCAGAAGGGCAAGAGGTTGAGGCTGGAACTTATGATCCAGTTGATGATGTGAAATTCCTAGAGGAAGAATTGACAGAGTGGATGCTTGCTATTATTAAGAAGGATTGGCGTCGAATTACTGGTCGTGTAAGGTCTGAAGGTGCAAAGCTGGAAGAGCTACTTCTTGAGAAATTATCGGGCTTGAAGATAACAAGAGTGCATATTCTCAAAGCAATGAGAAATTCAGATCTAAAAGCAGAAACTGTTGACAAATGGACAGACGATGAAACTAGAGAGTTTGTCAAAGCACTGCAAAAGATTGCAAAACCCATCATTATAGCGGCAAATAAAATTGACAGGCCAAATTCAGAGAGAAATTACAAACATCTGCAAGAGACATTTCCTGACTACCTAGTAGTACCTGTAAGCGCTCTGACTGAGAAGGTTTTGAAAGACCTAGAGAAGAAAGGGGTCATTAAGTACATACCGGGGAATGACGATTTTGAGATTCTGAATTCGAGTGGCTTGAAAGAGCCAGAACTTGAACAACTCAATAAAATCAAAGAACAGATTCTGAAAAAGTATGGAGGCTCAGGAGTACAAAATATCCTGAATCGCGCTGTGTTCGACTATCTACATATGATTACGGTATATCCAGTTCATGACGCAAACTCACTCACTGATAGTGACGGAAATGTGCTTCCAGATGTATATCTTGTTCCTGAAGGAACTACAGCTAAAGAATTTGCGGGATTTATTCACACGGATCTTATGGAATCATTCATCCATGGCATAGATGCACGAACGAAGATGAGAATCAGTGACAAGCATGTGTTAAAGGACCGTGATGTCATCAAGATTGTAAGCGCTAAAGGTTCAAAATAGAGAATATGTGTGATTCTCAATCCAATATATACTCACCAAATCCTCGTACTTTCTTACGAATGTGTTGATACCGTTTTTTCACGTTTCACAGTGGTTCCCAGCAAAACAAACGTAGTGTGTACTCTCAGATAAGGAACTGTTTCAGTATTAGAAAGCGAAATTCATTGGTGACTGACTTTGGAGATTTTCAATACCCTTGATGATGCAAAAGATGCTGGTGTCTTCCTCGCCAGATGTGGCCACTTCCCCACTATTTACAAACGCCTCGATCATGAGTATATTCTAGTCAGCAAGGGGGAGTGGCCCCCGAAAAAGTCGTGGCCATTCTTGAAGTGGGATGGTGAGGATTGGGTACCAGTCCTAGCTCGGCTTGACACCCTGCAAATGGCTCAAGAAGCAACGGGTTTGTTTGTTCTATTAGGACATGAACCCAT
>JBHLRT010000143.1:0-5624 GCA_048882305.1 Candidatus Thorarchaeota archaeon | reverse complement strand
AACAAATGTAATTACAATACCGCCTGCATCAAGATTGACATCCAAGGTCACCGTACCAGTGGTGGCTCCAACTTCGGAATCGAAGTGGTATTCAGTAGTCGCTGTGTTCCAGTTAATCCAATTAGAGCCATAGAAGGATAAAGCACCAGCTGCTACGGCACCAACTATTATAACTGCAAATATACAAATCACGAGATTCGTGTTTCTTTGATAATTACTCATATTATACACCTTTTCTGTGAGACCTCAGGAATGCGTGCCAATCCTCTCGCAGGTCTCTATATTGCGAATCTTCTTCCAGAGCAAAGCGACGCATGATCCGCGATGCATCGCCTCGTACTGAGGATGATAAGTTGTCATAACCCTCCTCATCTACAATCAGATTACGAGAACTTAGCTCGTTCTCATGATTGATCAACGCTGTCATCAGTTCCATGCCCTTCTCAATCTGATTCTCTGGAATATCTATACCATAGACTGAGAGGCTTCTAATTATGGACTTCAAGCGTCTTGTTGTGTCGTCCCCAGTGGCTTGTGACATCTCACTGATGCCCATCCTATACTCTCTTGCAGATGCTCGATAGTATCGCTGGACAATGCCTGTCTGGGTCTGTTCCGTTCTTTCCTCGAAGACAAGACCAACTTCCTTCAACTTCTGGATATGATGAAGAATTGTATCTGGATTCTTGCCTGTCACTTCAGAAAGCTGTTTGACTGTCATTGAGTCTCTCACGAGATAGTCAAACACTATCTTAGCTCGGGTTGGCTCCATTAGTAGTTTGATTAATTCCTTGTCTTCGATGACTTCCATATCTTTGATTCGTCGTTTTCGTTTGGTGGAGCCACTCATTATTATAAACCTCCTATAAAGCCTGGACTACCCTCATCATTAGTGGGAATGGTATCATCGTCATCATCAGCTGAGAGAATCATATACACTCTCGTTAGCCCTATGGATAATGCAGGGAGACCAACGAAGACTAAGAACACGATAGCAACAACTGCATAGATTCCCACAGCAATCATGGCAGGTACAAGGCGCTCCCAAAGGAATGGGTTTGCGAATAGTAGCATTGGTGCCATGAGTGCTGTGATGAGTAAAAGGAATGATAGCCAGGTTCCAAACACTCTGTCGAAGTACTTGATAGCCATACTGATTGATTTCTTAGTTGCCTCTATGACTGAGTAGCCATCGATTATGGCAGGAAATAGCATAGTCATCAGGCCTGTACTCAAGGTGAACCAGATCACAGCTAGTGCGGATAACAGGGGGGTCATTCCCCCACTGCCAATGAAAGCAAAATTGAGGATCTGTTCACCAAATAGAGCCACTCCGGCGGTTATGACCAGCATGACTGGTCCTAGGATGAACAAGAACAGCATAATCCCTCCACCTGCCAATGAGAAGAATTTCTTTCTATACCAAGTGAAAACGCCCTCTGCGGATGTTCCTTCACTCTCCACAATCTCGCGGCTCATTCCAAAAAGGGCACCAGTGGCCACAAATAATGGCGCAACAAATGGCAGCGCAATCAAGAAGATCCCTGTGGCAATTGTTAGCCCACTCACTGCATTCCAAGTATTGAAGGACTCTGTCCAAACTAAAAAGGCGTTGAATCCCCCGGGAATTATGAAGATTGGAACGAAAACAAATGCTGCTACAATCCCAATCAGAATGATCGTGACTAGAAAGACTCCAAATATCGCAAGCATGTAGGATATCACGTTCTTCATTGCAAACCTGATGCTGATTTTCAAGTCATCAAGCAGTGTTTGAAAGCTCGCGTTCTTCATTGTTTTTTCACTTCTCTAAAGATTGTAGGAGAGTGTCTTATCAGTTTCCATCAAAGGACACCCTCCAGTTTTATTGCACTTAGACGATTGGCATATCAACAACACTTTGTGTTGCGATCTTGCCGCCAGTGAGTTCCTGGTATACCTTGACCCAAGCAATCCTTACCATAGGTAGGAATAGCAATAGCCAGAGGAACGCCATGACAATTGTGTAGAGTCCAACACCAGCAATTGCAGGGAGCATAGCCATCGTTACAACTGTAAAGGTCGGAGCGAGGCTAAGACCTAGGAGAATTATAGGACCGAAGGTGGCGACTAGTAGAAGTACTATAGCAGTAAGCACTCCGTATACACGATCAAAGTATTGGATGGATAGAGAGAAGGACTCCTTGACTGCATCCTGGACACCCTTACCACTAGCGACAGCGGGCCAAACCATGGAGGTGAGACCTGCGGTTAAGTATACCCACACGAATGTGAATGTTGTGAGGAGATAGGTGGCTGGCGCGGTGATGGTGTAACCCATCGCTATCGAGGTGAGTCCCCAAGCGATAGTGGGTGGCAGCAATACAATGACAGTAAGAACAGCTCCGGTACCGAAGAAGGACAGGAACTTGTGTCGGAAGTAAGAGAAGGCTAGCTCCGCCTTCGTTTCACCCTTGGTTACGAGTTCATAGCTCATTCCGTAGATAGAGCCGCTTACAACCAAGAATAATGAAACCAGTGGGATCAGTATCACGAGTCCGATACCTCCAATTACAAGAGGATTAGCAATTGCCCAATCGGCGAGAGCAGTCATAGTGGCTTCACTCAGTGGCGCGAAAAGAGCCCATGCCACAATGGCAACGGGGATTGCGACGATTACAGCAAGAATCGCCATAACGATCAGCATACCAAGATTGGCAAGGAAGTAGCTCAGCATGCTTTTCCAAGCAAGCTTTGCACTTGTCTTCAGATCGTTGAAAATGGTTCCGAAAGTTGTAGACATTGTATACACCATGTTATTGTTTGCAAACGCTTGACATGTTACTTATCAAACGTTTGACACATATCAAAATAGGATTTAAACGCTTATAAATTGTTTGATATACGTCAAACATAGTAATTTATCAAACGTATCAATAGTCATCAAACGTCAGGAGACTTGTTTTTGATCATCTGTTTTAATAGCTCGTAACGATAGCTTGAGAAGAACTGATGATAGCCTGCAATCAAGACCTTAACACTTGTTACATGCTTGTTCTTTCTTATGGAACGAACTGTTTCCGTGAGTTCAGTGATATCGTCCGCCAATAAGAGCGAAAAAATCACGGGTTCAGATGCAGACACGTAAGTCTCCCAGTGGTGAAGTGAATATTCTTTGAGTAACCAGTCAGTGACATCTGAGTATGTTGAAGTACTCTCATCCCATAGAATACGAACAATGTACGGTAGACTAGCAGCTGCACCTAGCTCAAGAAGTGCGGTGAAACGAAGTGCGCCGCCTTCTTCAAGCTCTCGAATCAGTCTTCGAACACGTCGTGCAGTCAAACCAGTCTGTTGAGCTACATCGACAATAGATAAACGAGGATCTTCAAGAAGAGGCTCTAAAACTCGGAGATGCGTCTTTGTGAGCTTCATCTTTGCACCCCAAGTTCTGATGAATGTATGAAGTTCAGCATGTTCAACAGAGTCCAAGGTGCGGAGAAAAGTTCCAAGCTCATGTAGTTCCTTTGGACCATTGTATTCAGCAACAAACGCATATACTGCATCAGTGTAAGCCGCGGCTGCCATAATGTGCTTATTAGAGCCTATCTCAGCAACCATCTCCACCTCGTCTCGAGAGCCATTAGTACTTAGAAGACCAAAGAGAGAGTCCGTACCTGTCATTCCGGGAGAGAGAGCGATAGAGTAGCCGGATATGACGCCAGACTCCTCGAGATTCAGGATACGGCGACGAATAGCATTGGCAGAAATACCGTATTTGCGGGACAGTTCCTGGTAACTGATTCTACAATTGATCTGCAGGTCTGTGAGAATCTTCTTGTCTAGTTCATCCAATGCATCCACATCCACGCAAGCTCGGTATTTGCGTGAGAGCTTGAGAACTGTGATTTATGAGTTCCTAACTGCGCGCAGATTCATCACAACGACACTGTCTGCTGGACATAACTCTGAATTGTGTGACCACCTGGGAGGTTCGGATTTGTCTTCTTCTTCCGTGCATCGTAAACAACTTTCTCAATAGCAATCTCATGATTGATGTTTTTTAATGCATCATTAATCTCGGTCAGTTGAGAGAGTGACACATACCTCCTGATGTTCATAGCGGATAGTATTTTGTGGCCGTAGCTTGTAAGCCAAAGCGGAAATAGGTCAACTTTGCCAGCCTCGTTATAAAGGACCAATTCCGATAGCTCCGCATCCCTTCGTGTAAGGACCGATGGTAATAGAACACTGCCGGGTGTTGTAGAAAGGGCATCCAAATCGAAATAAAGTGTGCTCCCTCCATATTGAAGTTGTGCTTCCAATAGATCGACAATTTTCGAATAGATCTGTTGAACTCCTTCTTCGTAGCTGCCTTTGGTTGGAAGTAACTTCACAATATTTCGAACTCGACCATCATAACATGCGAGCTCGGGCATATCCAAAGCTTCGAGAAGGACCTTTTGAGCTTGGAACTCACTCTTAATAGAGAATTTCTTGGATAGCGCTCTGAGATGTTTCTTCACGCCGCTCCATCCAAATTCTGCTACTAGGTCACGATAGGATTTAGGAGAGTACTCAATCTTAGTATTCTTATCATGAAGCCACTCAGGAACGAAACCAGCTTTTCGCTTTGTATAGAAGGAAAAGAGTATGTCATTGAGATTAGGAGGTACATTACTCATGAAAGTATCAATTACAATCCTAGGTCTTGGAGCTTGATTGGTCAATTGAATCACAGCAGTTGTTAGATGTTTCAACTCCAAAAGCGGAGCAATGTTTACTGTACGGAACTTATTCTCCTGCAAATAGAGATAGGTCAGGTTCCTACAACCTGCAAGAGGGGTCAGGTCGATTTCAGTGAATGCATTATGCGCGAGGTCAAGATGTCTCAAAGATTCACATGTTTCAAGTGGTGTAAGGTCAATTCGCTCTAGTTTGTTAACAGCGAGACTCAGATACTCAAGAGTTTTACATCCCTCCAAGGGGCTTAGATCAATCTCTGTTAGTCTGTTTGAGCTGATGTCAATTCGAGCGGGTTCATCAATCTCTTTCACCCACTCAAGGTCAGTCCGCCTTGAGGAAAACTCACTCCCCGCACCAGCAGGAACTAGGAAAATAAAATGATAGTTCTTGGCTGGCATCTTTGCACATCGAATAACTAGTGATAATTCATTTGACAATTGCCCACCGCTCCTACTACTCAATCTTGGTGTGTAGTATATTAAGC
The DNA here is from genome assembly GCA_048882305.1 of Candidatus Thorarchaeota archaeon. Taxonomy (GTDB): domain Archaea; phylum Asgardarchaeota; class Thorarchaeia; order Thorarchaeales; family Thorarchaeaceae; genus SMTZ1-45. The sequence continues at coordinate 415 of JBHLRT010000143.1, read as the reverse complement.
ACCCAAAAATGTTGGAGAGAAAGAAAAGGAACGAAAATCTCTGATTGTTGCGTACCTGATCCTGCACCAAAGCATTAGTCTAGGGACGAGAGGTTGAGTTAAATTGACAAATAAAATCTAGAGGATGAAATGACAAGTGGCCTCGAGGATTTACATATTCATTCGGACTACTCAGATGGCAATTCCAGTGTAGAGGAGATTGTTCATAGAGCAGCATCTCTAAAACTAAGAACTATAGCAATTGCTGACCATTTCTGGCCATCATTGGGATCACGACGAAGCGGTATAAATCTCATCGAGCAGAGACGACGAGAAATTGATACAGGTCGTACCGATTATTCCAATGTCAATATCCTCGATGCAGCAGAGGTGGACATCCAGTCAAATGGTGAACTTGCGCCGGTTGCTAGAGGTT
>JBHLRT010000142.1:0-5647 GCA_048882305.1 Candidatus Thorarchaeota archaeon | reverse complement strand
GTTTTTGCTGGTACATTTGACCATCTACATGAGGGACACAAACACATAATCCGTCAAGCATTTAGACTCAGTAAAACGGTGGCATTTGGATTGACAACAGACCAGATGCTTTCCTACAAAAGTGATAGAAAACTTATCCAACCGTACAATGAACGTCTTTCTGTACTTGAGGCCTTCATTAAGTCAGAGTTTGACATGGAGAGAGCAAGCATATTCCCAATTGAAACAACTGAGGGAGGCGCAGACAAGATGAAGGACTTGGACGCTTTAATCGTGTCAGATGAGATTGGTGTTGTTCAGAATGCATTCGATATCAACCAGTTAAGGGTTGAAAATGGGCTCAAGAGATTCCACATAATCGTCATTCCAAGAGTGCGAACAATGGATGGTAGACCCTTGTCATCATCAAGGATTCGAAGAGGCGAAGTCTTTCACGAGGATGAACTAATCTACTAAGGAAAGGTCAGATTCTCCGTGAATCCTCTTTCGAACTCTGGATTGTTTGTGAGTTCGATATAATTAGCTTTGGATGAGATTTGATCTGCAAGTATACGAAATTCTTGCTTATGTAAAAGGTCAGCACCTAAGCTTGCTCCACCTTGGATCTGTTTCACATTCGCATTGGTCATATCAGGGAATAGTCCAATGCGAACAGCGTCCTCTATCTTAAGACCAGACCCAAATATGCCTGTGAGATATAACTCTGTTACATCACTAGGTTGAAGGTCAGCGTTTTTCAAGACTTGATTCAGCGCAGACCGAATAGAAGATTTAGATTGTTGAAGCATTCGGATGTCAGGTTGAGTCAGAATTATTCTTGAGTTGAAAGCAGTTTCCAGTGCTGGAACCAGTACGTAATATGCAATGGTTTCATCAGTAACTAGCCAAGGAGAAACCCTACAACGATTGAAAGAACCTCTTGGTAGTAGAACTCCGGTATTGAGCATGCTGGCAATTGCGGATATCACGCCGGTCCCGCAAATACCAGTTGGCTTTTTGTTACCTAGAGTATGATATTGAGGGCGTAAATCAGAGGGATCTATTTGCACATTACTTATCGCACCATCATCTCCTGGTGTTCCACATTCAATTGACATTCCTTCAAAAGCGGGACCAGATGCAGCTGAGGCAATCCATATTTCTCCACCTTTCATGGCTGCAATCTCAGTGTTTGTTCCTACATCTATTGATACTAGACCAGATTTTTCATTTGCAAAACCACTAGCGAGTATCATCGCCACTGCATCTGCACCAATGAAGGATTCAATTAATGGTGGGGAATAACAAATAGAATCAGCATGAATATCTAAATCCACATCAGAAGCGGAAATCAAAATGGCCTCTTTATCCTCTGCTTTGTATGGTGGCTTCAAAAGAGACTTAGTTGACAAACCAAAAAACAAGTGATGCATGACGGTATTCCCAACAACTACCACGGAATCAACATCATTTTGATTGCACTCTGAATCGGTGAAGAAACTAGAGACCCCTTCACTAACAGAACTGCGTATGATTCTAGTTAGGATCTCTGCGTTCTCTGGAGATCTTGCAAAATCGATTCTAGAAATTATCTCCTCGCCATATTCACGTTGAGGATTTTGAAAATTAACTTCCTTGAGTATTTTTCCAGTTACTAGGTCAATAAGGTGCAAAGTAATGTTAGTCGTACCAATGTCAACCGATATACCGCATTTCTTCATCGGACAATCATCACAGGACAGTGAGCATGACTAGCAACTTTGTCACTAATTGAGCCAACGAACAATCGTCGGATACCGCTGAGACCTCTTGAACCTAGAATAATGATATCTGTGCCTTGTTCAATAGCAATATCGATTATCTTTGCTGCAGGATCACCGTGAGAAATCATGTCAATAACTGGACAGTTCAAATCACTAGCAATGGTTTTCGCTCGAGCGAGAATGTCTTCACCCACCTTCTGGAGGGCCAGAAAAGGTTGGTCTGAAACTGTATCATGATATGGCGTGGCAGATACAAGCATAGGGACAACATGAAGAAGAACCACTTCAGCACCTAAAGGTGGCCCCATAGCAGCAGCATAGCGAACAGCTTTCAAGGAGTGTTCTGACCCATCAACTGCGACAAGTATCCTCTTGATTTCAACATTATCATCAGTGTCGTTCATCAAGCACCCGCTCTCGAACCTCAGATATGCTACGAACCTTATCTCTCTTTCCCATCAGATTGAAGCCAATCTTCTTCACGCACTAATCTCCTTACTTCTTGTCCAACTTCATCCGCACGACCTGCGAAGTGACTCAATATTAACGAAAGATCTTCATCAGTAAATCGCTTAATCGAAATAAAATGTGTAATGAGATCATGGAAAGTTTCAACCGGAGATTCCGATACAGCAAGGGCATCACCAATGATATCTATGTATACACTTAGTCTAAACCGATCTCGTTCGAGTCTTTCTTTAGATGTTCCTCCAGGAGGACCATATATTAGAAGCCCAATTCCGATGTACAGCAGGAGCATAGATATCGGGTAAACATCTATCAAGAACAACAAGAAACTGAGAGGAAGACAAGTGATCAACATAATCAACTGAACTTGCTTCCAGTGATACTCTAGCCACTTGGGTTGATATTTTTGACTCATCGGACTACCACGATTACTCCAATTGAGGAACAGATGCTTAAATCAAGTAACTAACCGCGCATCAAAAATCCTTTGATTTCCCCCCCAAGTATCAATTCCAACTCGGTTGCTGTGAGTGAAAGAGCCAAATTCGATATTCATGCATTTATCACAATCAGATACAAAGAGGTTTGAGAGTTGGACCTTGATAAAATCAAATCAGTAGAGGATGTAAAACGAGCTACATTACAAATTTCGGGATATTCTGAGTTTGATAGTATGGTTTATGCAGCAACCTTCAGAATCCCAAAAGGCAAAGTTAGCACATATGGGAGAGTTGCAAAAATGATAGGTAAACCCAAAGCTTACAGGGCTGTTGCTAATTCGCTACACAAGAACCCACTCTTTCCAGTTGTTGCCTGTCATCGAGTTGTAAAAGAAGATGGCACCTTTGGAGGAGATAGGAAAAGAGCAGAGGGCAGATGTAAACACTGCGAGGAGGAAGGAGTCCCTATAGAGAATGGAAAAGTACTGATGAGTAAAGAGATTATCTTCTAGACTAGCTCAACGAATCGAACTGCAAACTTCCCTTGACAAGACGTCTTAAAGTTTCAACCAGCTGATCCCTGTGGATGCGAACCTGATTCATTGAATCACGGTCTCGTATTGTTACAGTTGAATCTTCAATTGTTGTGTAGTCAACAGTCACGCAGAAAGGAGTACCAACCTCATCTTGTCTCCGATACCTTTTACCAATTGACCCACCGACATCAAACTGTGATACAAAACCAGTATCCATAATCTCATTGAATATCTCCTCTGCAGGTGCAAGCAATTCAGGTTTACCCATTAATGGGAACACTGCTACTTGGACAGGAGCAACTTCTGGAGGGAACTGAAGCCAATCAGTATCACGTTCATTACTCTCAGCGCGGAATGAGTTATCGATCAAACAGAAGAGGGGTCGCTCTATACCAAAAGCAATCTCAAGAACTTCCGGAATAACAGGTTTCTTGTCTACCTTTACATGCAGTTTTTCCTTGGAGAATTCTTGATGCCGTGTAAGGTCGTAGTTGCCACGATCATGAACACCACAGCATTCAACCCAACCAAAACTGTCTGTATGAATCTCAATGTCCCAAGCATCGGCTGCATAGTGAGCTCTCTCAGTTGGGAGATGTTGCCTTAAACGCATTTTCTCCTGCGAAAAACCCATCTTTCGAAAGATGTCGTATCCAATGTAAACACACCACGCATATGCAGGTTTTTGGAAGTTCCCATTCTTAATGGCTTCAGACATCGTAGTCATGACTGGTTTGTAGTTGTCTTTTTCCTGAGCCTGATAAGTCACAAGTGGAAGTATCTCATCCTTTATAACATCGAACTGTGGCCATTCCATCTCATCTTGCTCAAGGAGAAATATCTGACCTTCCGTCTGCGTGAACTCACGTAGACGAAGCATGCCTTGTCGTGGTGATATCTCATTTCGATAAGCCTTACCAATTTGAAAGACCATAGCAGGCAGTTTGTCACGGAAGAATGTGAGGAATCTCTTGAACAACAGATAGGTGGTTGTAGCTGTTTCAGGTCTCAAATATGCATCTTGATCCAAACCAAGACGAGTTCTCATCATAAGATTGTAAGTTTCAACGGGACCAAGTGCACCTTTGCAAGCAGGACAGACAAGTCCAATCTTCTCAATGGTTTTGGTAAGTTCCTCAACTGTCTGAGCAGCAATGTTTGTTTCTGGGGATTTCTCTTCGATGAGATTGTCTGCTCTGTAGATCTGCCCACATTTTGTGCACTGAGTTACTGGATCAATGAAACCATCAAGATGTCCTGATGCTTTCCAGACCTGAGCAGGACTGACTGTTGGACATTCGACTTCCCAGAAACCAGCTCGTACAAATGCAGAACGAATCTGGTTTTCAAGTCTGTTCTTTAACAGTTTACCAAGTGGACCTAGATCATAGAATCCAGAGCTGCCTCCGTAAATTTCGGGTGATGGACCCCAGAAGAATCCGCGTTTCTTTGCTAGGCTGGTGATGATATCACTGAAATCTCGCTCTGAACTCATTGGTCATAACCAATCAGCATGCTTGGATGTATCTGACTTAAACATTCTGTCCATTCCTTCATTGATGCTTTGAAGAGCCATGCCATCACTCTTTTATGGAAACTAGGAAAGTTGTTACCAAGTTGCGAGGTCTGACAATGGTTGATGATTCGAGGATTTCAGGTTTCTATAAACTTGCGAGAGAGGAAAGAGTAAAGAAACTCAAGGAAATTACTGGTCTAGGTGATGAAGATCTTGGTCCACTTGTAGATCCAGGAAAAGTAGACATGGGCGTACTTGACCACATGATTGAGAATGTTGTTGGGTCCATGACACTTCCACTTGGGATTGCCACAAACTTTCTGATAAATGGAAAGGACTACCTTATCCCTATGGCACTTGAAGAACCATCTGTGGTAGCCGCTGCGAGTAATGCTGCGAGGATGGCTAGAGGACATGGTGGCTTTACTGCAACAGATACAGGTCCAAACATGATTGCTCAAATACAAGCTGTTGATATTCCTGAAGTTGAGAAAGCAAAGGAGGAAATTCTAGCAGCCAAAGACGATCTAATTGCATTTGCTAATGAGCAAGATCCAATTCTCGTACGGTTTGGTGGTGGCGCAAAGGACCTTCGTATCAAAATCTTCGACTCAAAAGTGGGTACTATGCTTGTGACTGAGCTTATCGTAGACACTCGCGATGCGATGGGAGCCAATGCTGTTAATACCATGGCAGAAGCTCTAGCTCCTCGAATTGAGAAGCTTACTGGAGGTCGAGTCATCCTTAGGATTCTATCTAACCTAGCTGAGTTCAGACTAGTCCGTGTGAGTGCAACCTTCGATCGTGATATGTTAGGCGGCGAAGAGGTTGTCAATGACATTATTGCCGCATGGGCATTCGCAGAGGCAGATCCCTATAGGTGTGCTACTCACAACAAGGGAATCATGAATGGAATAGATGCAGTAGTCATAGCAACAGGCAACG
>JBHLRT010000141.1:0-5655 GCA_048882305.1 Candidatus Thorarchaeota archaeon | reverse complement strand
CAATATCACCTATGTTAATCCTGCATTCAGCAAAGATGCGGAAGAACTCATAGGAACACCGGTTATCAATGGGGTCGAGTTAGAATACCGTGAAGAGTTTCGAAAGAAGCTAACCACCGCAATTAATGGAGGTGCACCTCAGGAGATTGAAATCTCTGAAACTCTCCAAGGACGACCCACTACATGGCACATACTTCGAATTGGTCCAATACATGATGCTGATTCCATTGTGGGGGCAGTGATTGCTGGATATGAGATTACCGATCGAGTCAGAGCAATGAAAGCACTACAAGAGAACGAGGAAAAATTCCGTGGAGTGTTTGAGCACGCAAAGGATGCAATCATCTTATCCGATGAAACCGGGCGAATCATTGACATAAATCCAGTCCTAGAGAACCTCTTTGGAATAATTCGTGAGAATGTAATTGGAATGCCAGTCTGGGAGCTGCAAGCATCTGTCGTTTCAAAAGAAAAGAGGACTCCTGAATATGAATTACAGCTCCAGAAATCACTTACTGCATTCTTTGAAACAGGTACCGCTCCTTGGTTAGAGAAAAATGCTCAGGGTGAATTCATCAACCCAATTGATGGTTCTCGCAAGACATTTGAACAAACATCTTTCCGGATTCCTACTTCTAAAGGTTTCATGCTTTGTTCATTCATGTGGGATACGACAGAACGTAATGTTGCTCAATTGGCTTTGGATGAAGTTCGCGAACGCTATGAACTAGCTCTGAAAGGTGCAGATCTCGGTGTCTGGGATTGGAATGCAGAAGCAGATGAGATGGTCTTTTCAGAAAGATGGGCGGACATACTTGGTTACGAGGTGAGTGAGATTGAGCCAAATTACGCTGGTTGGGAGAAGTTGATACACCCTGAGGATATTGAAGCGATGGAATCTAGATGGAACTCCCATGTTAGTGGTCTTACTCCCTTTTATTCATCCGAGCATCGAATGCGTACCAAAGCAGGTGGATGGAAATGGGTGCTAGAACGAGGTAAGGTTGTGGAGTGGAACGAAGAAGGTGGGACTAAGCGAGCATTAGGAACACTTCTCGATATTACAGAAAGAAAAGTGTTTGAGAAAGCTTTGCAGCAATCTGAGGAAAAATACCGTAGCTTGCTAGATAACATACCTCAGAGAGTATTCTACAAAGACCTCAACTCAGTCTATGTTGCTGTAAATCCTGCGTTTGCCCAGAGCCTTGGTGTTTCACCAGCTGAAGTGATAGGTAAGACAGATTATGACTTCTTCCCTGAAGAACTTGCAGAGCGCTATCGATCCAACGATAAGAAAGTACTTGAAACGTTGGAAACGATAGAATATGATGAGCCATTCATCGAAAATGAGCAACCTCGGATTGCACACACTGTGAAGAGTCCATTTCGTGATGACGAGGGAAACATTGTAGGTATACTCGGAATCTATTGGGACATCACTGAAAGTCAAAAAGCCGCTGAAGCTTGGAGAGAACAAGAATCAAGATATCGGACCATTGTCGAGCAGTCTCTAATGGGAATCGCTATTGTTCCAAGAGGCTTTCAAAGCATTGCTTTTGTCAACCCTAAGATGTGTGACATTTTAGGTTACACTCAAGAAGAACTATTATCATTGAGTCCAGAAGGAGTTAGCACGCTTGTACATCCTGATGATGTAGCAATAATTGATGATTATCTCAATAACCGCCTGAAAGATAAAGAACCTGGAGAACCTATTCAGGTTCGTATGATTCACAAGAGTGGCTCAGAGATATGGGCTGATTTTTCAGCTGGTGCTATTGAATACGGTCAAGTACCTGCTGTGCAGGTATCGGTCATAGATATCACAAAGAGAATCAATGCTGAAACTGAGGTGTTACGAGAACGTCAGGTTTTCAAAACTATCGCTGAAGGAGCAATTCAAGCAAAAGACACTAGTGAACTTAGTCAAGGACTATTGAAAGGTATTATCAGCTCTTTAGGTTTTGATTTTGGAACAATTCGTCTTTATGATGAGAAGAAAAACGTCCTTCGTTACACAGCATTGGTGGGTATTGAAATCAGTGATACTGTTTCAGAAATACCTCTCACTCCTGAATTTGGTGATGAATATATCATCATTCAAACAGCACTTAATAAAAATCCAGAGTTCATTTCAGATGTTAGTAAAGAACTGACTAGTAAGAAGTATTTACAGCGTCTGAAGAACATTGGAGCTTTATCATCCGTTGCGTATCCAATCCTTGATGACAATAATGACCTTCTAGGTGTTCTGAGTCTTGCCAGTAACTCTCCAAGAATCTATTCCGAGGGCGACAAGGAAACCTTCTCTGCTATAGTGAATATGATTGGTTCCGTACTCGAGCGAAAAAAGGCTGAAAAGGCATTGCAAATCAGTGAAAGGAGATATCGTGAGCTGCTCACAAATATTTCTGAGGGGATGGCCATTGCCGATCTCGATGAGAATATTCTATTCGTAAACAAGGCATTTGAGGACATGTTGGGGTATTCACGTGAAGAACTCATCGGGACTAGCATTCTCAATATAATCGTTGAAGAAGACCGTCAAATAATATTGCTTCAGACTGAGAAACGTAGGAAGGGTGAAAGTACTGCATACACTCATCGTTTCGTGACAAAAGATGGCGGACAAAGGATTGTCCGAGTTTCCCCAGTTCCTTCTCGGGATGATGATGGGCAAGTAGATGGCACTATTGCTGTTGTCAATGATATCACCGAACGTATCCAAAAGGACTTGGAAATTCAAAGGCTAAATGAAGAGCTAGCTCAAAGGGTAGAAGAAAGAACTGCGGAGCTGGCTGCGGCTAATAAGGAACTTGAAGCATTTTCGTATTCAGTATCACATGACCTTAGAGCGCCTCTAAGGACAATTGATGGGTTTAGTCAAGCATTATTAGAAGACTATTCAGATGTACTTGACACGACTGGAAAAGACTTCCTTTCTAGAGTTCGCTCTGCCGCAAGTCATATGGGTTCACTGATAGAAGACCTTCTTATTTTATCAAGAGTGACTCGCGCGGAAATGGATCGAGTGGATGTTAACCTCTCAGATATGGCAAAGGAGCTTATTGATGAACTTCAGGAAATTGAACGAGAACGTGAAGTTGATGTAAAGATTTCTGAAGACTTGTACGCTCGATGTGACCAACGATTGATTAAATTAGTATTACAGAACCTTCTTGAAAATGCATGGAAGTTCACGAGCAAGGTTTCGAATTCCCAGATTGAGTTTGGATGTGTTGAGAAAGCTGGAGAATCTCGCTTCTTCATTAAAGATAACGGTGCTGGATTTAATATGGATTACAAGGACAAGCTCTTTGCTCCATTCCAACGATTACATCAAGTTGATGACTTTCCTGGTTCAGGAATTGGTTTAGCAACAGTGCAACGAATTATAAACCGTCATGGAGGTAAAGTATGGGCTGAAAGTGTGATTGGAGAAGGATCAACCTTCTACTTCACCATTCCCGATTCAAGGAGTGTAGAATAATGTCGTCGAAAAAGATTCTTCTTGTTGAAGACAACACTGACGATGTTCTGTTGACATTACGGGCGCTTCAGAGAGCCAATATCTTAAACGAGGTCATAGTAGCACGAGATGGTTCTGAAGCACTAGATTATCTTACCTCAGAAGGGCAATATGCAGGACGCGATGTCAACGATCTTCCAGAAGTTGTTCTCCTTGATCTAAAAATGCCGCGAATGGGGGGATTAGAGTTCTTGGAGAAAATTCGCAAGATTAGGTCTCTGAAGTTTCTACCTGTTGTTATTCTTACTTCCTCAAAGGAAGATCGAGATATTTGTGAGAGCTATAATCTTGGAGCAAATTCATATATTCAAAAACCGGTCGATTTCAACCAGTTTGTTGAATCGATCCGAACTTTAGGTCTGTATTGGCTTTTTCTAAATGTTCATCCTCCTGGTGGTCCAGATGGTTGTGGATAGAAAAACTCGAATTCTTCTCATTGAAGATTCGGAAGACGATACAATTCTGATTGAGAGAGTCCTGAAAAAAGGCGGATTAGAAATTATTATTGAACGAGTCAGTACTGCAGATGAGATGACTCACGCATTGGAAAAAAACCAATGGGATGTAATCCTGTGCGATTACATGATGCCGGAGTTTAGTATTAGCGATGCGATGAATGAAATTAAGCGCAGAAACCTAGACATACCGTTCATTATAGTTTCTGGCACTATTTCTGATGAAGTTGCAGTTGAGATGATGCATTCAGGTGCTCATGATTATCTTACTAAGAATAACCTGAGTAGATTAGTTCCTGCTATTAAGCGTGAAATCGATGAAGCTAGCCAGAGACGAAAACGACGCGATGCTGAAGAAGCTCTGCTAGAAAGTGAACGAAAACATCGATTATTGGTAGAATCTCTTTCGGACATTGTATTCGTGTTGGATTCTGATGGAAGAATCTCTGAGTTTTACTCAAAGAATGGAATCATTCCTGGTGTCAGTCCTGGGAAACATGTGGGTCGAAGTATGTCTGACTTTCTTCAGTCACAAGCCGCAGTGAAATTCGCGGAAATAACAAATACGGTTTTGAAAACACAACAGAGTTTCAGTTTCGAGTATTCTTTAGACATGATTGATACGAGCGTGTGGTATTCAATCAATGTTAGTCCTCATGAAGATGGTAAACGTACAGTGGTCGTCATGCGTGATGTGTCTGACCTTAAACGGGCTGAAGAAGAAGCAAAAGCAGCACACAATGTAGCTCTCCTCTATCAGGATATTACTGGTCATGATATCCGTAATTATTTGCAAGCAATAATGATTGCATCAGACCTACTATCTGAAGAGGAAACTGATGTAACTCAAGCTTCGTTAATTGAACACATTAATGAATCAGTTGTTGAGTGTAATGACCTGATAACTTCAGTTCAATCAACTGCTACTCTTCTCTCAACACCACTTGAGAAAGTTTCTCTCGATTTTTCACTCAAGAGTTGTATTGATACATTCGAAGAACAGCATAGAGATTTGATAATTGAGAAGAATATTCGCGCAACTCATGCAACAATCCATGCAGACCATTTTCTGAGTAATTTGATCATGAACTTGCTTACTAATGCTGCAAAACACAATGAGAATGAACGAAAGAAAATTTGGGTGGAGCTTGTTGAAAGTCATGGCGGATATTCAGTTTTAGTTGCTGATGATGGTCCAGGTATCAGTGATATAATGAAAAAGAATCTACTCAATCCACAACGTCGTTCTGGTGGTGTTGGTATTCTCCAGTGTGTTCAGATAACTAGTAAGTATCATGGAACTTTCGAAATCCTTGATAGAGTGAATGGAGATTACACACAAGGCGCAAAATTTAGGATATGGCTTCCTAAAGCAATACTATGATGATTCATTCAATCACTTTTTGGTTTCTATAATACCCTAATATTCTGAAAAAAGGACTGAATTTCAGATTGTCCTAGAGGATTGGAAATATCCGCATGATTTCTTGGACATAGGCAGCTCTTGCCTGCAACTCACGGGACAAAAGTCTTTACTCGTTTGTGACGCCGTAAGGAATGGTGGTCCTGACATGAAGGTGGCAATGGCTCAAATCAATCCGATCGTCGGCGATATCAGGGGGAATCTTGCTAAGGTCCTTGATAAACTCAAAGAGAGTAAAGAACTAGATG
>JBHLRT010000140.1:5269-5662 GCA_048882305.1 Candidatus Thorarchaeota archaeon | reverse complement strand
GAGACCTCGATGGGACTCCGATAGCTAAGACTGTTCCAGTTGTTGTGTCAGAACGTGTTACAGATTTACTTGCTCTTGTACTTCTTGCGATGATTGGTTTTGGGATTGGAGTTACCACTAACGACCAACTTCTAACAGTTATTCTGTTAGGAGGGGTTGTCCTTGTTGCCGCAATAGTCTTGAGTCAGCAGACTTTCTATCAAAAGATCCTCAAAAATTTCACATCTTTTGGGCCATTGAAACGGTTTCAAGACAGTGTTGATGACATTGAGAATACGATGACCCAAACTCTTGGACCAAAACCTCTCGTTCTGAGCACATTGATCAGTATACCTGGTTGGTTTATGGAATGTCTCGAACTCTGGTTGCTACTAAGCCTTCTCTCTGAAGCCG
>JBHLRT010000140.1:0-5259 GCA_048882305.1 Candidatus Thorarchaeota archaeon | reverse complement strand
CCATCGTTGGCACCAGCATCAATCATACTCCTCTTGCAAGCTACTTTTGTCCACGCCACTGCGTCGATAATTGGAGCCATATCATTTCTACCAGGAGGTGTGGGAACCTATGAACTAACCTCGGTAGCGCTTATCACATTCCTCTTAGGATTAACACCAGCTGATGCCAGTGCTGCAACAATCCTGATTCGAGTAGTCACACTCTGGTTTAGTGTCATTGTTGGCTTTGTCGCTCTTGGAATCCTTACACGTAGAATCCGGAAACGTAAGGCACCTAGCGAGTGATTTGATAGCTCATAACGAGTTCGAGCATTTCACGTGCACGTTTATTTTTCTCGAAGTGTGCACGAACTGGTTCAACCATCTTGTCCAGATATGTGATCATAGTGTTCTTCAAATCAAGAGGATGAAGATCACCAGCGACATATGCGCTCTCAAGTTCGGGGTAGCTTGTGAAATCTACATCGCCACCAAACTTGGGTTTGCGTTCTACAGTTATACTGTCATAACCACGAAATACTATTTCCTTAGCATAGTCAAGTAGAGGATTACCATCTGCAATCTTGGGTGGGCAGAAAGCAGCCATAATTTTCTGCTTGATCTGATCTTTGGTATCGTGCACAAATATACTCGACTCAGGTTTACTCTTACTCATCTTTGAGGATATCTGAACATCAAAGCCCTTTTCTTCATCAAATCCTTCTGGTTCAGCGGCACCTTCTAGGTTCATGAGCATATGATGACTTATCACAACTGGCTTCCACCAACCTAGCTTAGGACCAACCTCTCGTGCAAGAATATTGGCCCTACGCTGATCGAGGCCAAGCTGTGTGATATCTGCCTCAAGATGGAAGATATCAGCGACTTGCATCATCGGATAGAAGTATTGAGCTACTTCTTTCATCTCGCCTTCTCTTCTACCCATTATTGTCAGAGCTCGTGTTGCTCTTGCAACTGTAGTGTTTTTAGCAATCCTCACTACTCTTGACCAATATTCCACCGAATCCATTGCTTCTGATGCCCAAAGGAATTCAACTTTATCAGTAGGGACACCAGCGGCTTTCCAAACCTCGATGAAATATTCGCCAACATGACGGATTTTCTCTAAGTCTCCATCCATCTTGTTGTTAATCCAGGCAAACCAATCAGCAAGCCAGATCTTGAATTTAATTCCTGCACTTATTAGGTCTTTAAGAAGAAGTGGTCTATATACACCAAAAGGAAGATGAGCCAGTCCTGAAGGCTCGAATCCATCATAAGCAATCGGATTCTTTTTCTCTTCCAAGAGCTGCTTCAGCTCAGGCAATGTGACGATTTCTTCGCCAACTCCAGCGATTAACTTGACTCTTTCTTCGAGGTTCATAAGACTCGATGAAAAATCATTCTCACTTAACTCTTATCCAAGATTGACAGAGAGAAGGAGAAACCAGCCGGATAATCCCAGCTGGTTCCATTCAAATTCTATTCTAGATCAATCCCGAGGCTGCTTAGTAGAGCATCAAGGTCCGCCTTTGATAGACTCTTAGCCTCCTCAATGATCACATCGATTTCATCGACAGCCATTCCTTTCTTGATGAGCTTCTGTCGCAAGTCGTCAAGTTCCTCGGGTCTCTGTTCAAGCGGTACCTCCTCGAGAGCAGGCTTACCAACTGGCGGCTTAGCAAGTACATCTGCTCGTCGAGCTTTCTCCTGATCGATAACTTCTTTCAGGAAGCCTGGTCGCTCACTAGCCTTCATCCTTGCTAGATCAGCTCTGAAGGCTTCAATCTCTACTGCACCCAGACCTGTGATTGAGGCAAGCTCTTCCAGAAGATCATTGACTTCTGGAACAGTTGTTTCTATCGGATATTCAACGATTTCTGACGGCGTCTTTACAAGTTTCATTGATTTTGCTTCTTCATTTACAATTTCTCTCGTAATATCCAACCTACTGGGAGCACTTGGAGGGCGAGGAATACGACCTTTGCGTAGAGATCTCATCATTCTGTTTATAGCTCGAATCTGAGCTGGAACACTCCAAACTCTGACATAAGCGACAATGAGTAATGCAATCAGCGCTAATGCTGAACCAGCAGTAATTGTCAACGCTTGTCTGAATTTTTCCTGCTCACTAATTACAGAGTTGATTTTAAGTAGCAATTGTTGGGTTTCATGATTTTCCATAGTAAAAATGACCGTCACTGTAAAGGTCCTACCAGCTTCAGCTCTGAAGAATAGTGTGTAGATACCATCTTCATCAAGAGTGAAATCATCAAGATAGGTAATATTTGATTGACTATATTGTACGGTAACATTTGCATTGGAAATCGATATATTATGATCAAGGTCATAATATGTTATAACGACACTAAACGTTTGTCTAGGTTGTGTTGTAACCTCATCATCAGTGTATCGAAGCTCTGTATGGATGGGTCTAATTGTAACTTCAAGATGGAGTGGAGAAATCATATATTTTTGAGTTTCAAAGTTAATATCAAAAAGATATGTACCGTAGATGAGATCATCCGGGATACGGAGATAATACGAACCGTTCTCTAGTAGCTGAAGTTCAATGTCACTGAGTTGAGTAGAATGTGCAATTCCTATGATGTCGGTAATTGAGGATCCATCGATAGAACTGATTACATTGTAGAGGATATCTGTCACATCATTTATCGGGGCTGAATATTGAGTTGGACCGGAAATTACAGCAGGTGTTGCATAGACTTCCACCTTAACAATGTATGTTCGTGATGTATAGTTGGTCAAGTCAAATCGGACAACCAAATCATACAATCCCGGATTCTCGACATTTATCAGCACGACAACTTCGTATGTTCCATTTGGATAGCTATTAACAGACGGATAGCCTCCGTCCCAACTCGCATTGACGTTAGCATCGAAAATAAGAACATCATGCTGTGTATCGGTGAAGTTGAAGTAGAATGAAACATAGTCATTATAGTGACCACTGCGTAAAATGGGAGCGGCCGTAACTTCTGTCGGTATTGGCAGAATAGTGACTATAATCGATTTGATGGCTGTTTTGTATCCATCTTTTGAGGCCACCATTCTAAAGTAGATTGATTGGGAGGGGAATGAGCTGACATCAATAAGAGCACTATATGTACCATTTGAGTAATCAAAGAAAGTTCCACTCTGACTTCCGATAGTGTATGAAACAGTTGCTCCAGGAACAAGTGTTCCGTGATAGGTGTCGTTGTACACTGCCTTAATGAAGAGTGACTCTCCGAAGAAGACGTAACGGATTATACTTCCATCAGATGTAGCGATTGTGGTTGGGATTGGGACTATATTGATATCAATATTAGTATCAATGAATTGGATATTAGTAGTAACCGCTCTAATTGTTAATGGAAAGACTCCAATCACAAATCCGGTGACATCCACAGACCCAGTATACCATCCAGGAACCCCAGTTGGTACTAATCCTGAGATTGTCCCATTCCACTCCATAGTTACTGATGCGCCAGATACTGGCAAATCAGTGACAGTGTTAACTAGATAGACATCAAAATCAATACTCGTGTCAATAACCGCATCATATGTTGATTGCAGTGGTGAAATCTGACCAGGTGCTTTTGATACCACGAGGGTGAACGATTTTTGTCTCGTTTGATAGAACTCACGGGCTACTGTGATTTGTGGACTATAGATACCAAAATCAGCATCTGATGTATCAAGCAGGAGAGAATAAAATCCGGTTCCAGCATCGAAAAAGTCGTAGATTGTACCATTCCAGAGAAGCGTTGCGTTGAATCCTTCAAGATATGTGAAATAGAATGGTTCTTGGATCCGGAAACTTATGTTGACCTGTTCACCCCAGTCCCCATAGAAGGTTAATTGTGTGAGAACAATCTCAACAATTTGCGCGCCAGGTTGAACTACTACACTAGCATAAGCAGTCTGATAGAACACCTTCGTAGCCATCACCGTGATTGTAAACTGTTGTGCAACAAGTCCTGTTGTGTTAAGTGTAATTTCATATTCGCCATCACCCAACTCAACCCACTGATACTCATTTCCGGTGATATCGGTCCAGTCTACACTTATCATTGCACCCTCAAGAAAACCACCAAAGTCAACATCTTCTAGAGTTAGTGTAACGATAATCGGAACACCTACTGCTGTAGAGCCTGCAGGTGGAGCTTCAGCTATCAGAGAGGTCTGTATTCGTCTGATTACAGCAGGGATATTGAGGGCATCTCTATCTGAATAGAATGGTGCACCGGTCCAAGTTAGAGAGATATTGAAGTATACAGTTCCAGTTGCTCCAAATTCAGTTGTATTCACAGTAAGTTGGTAGAGCCCACCTCCAAGCCCAGATACCTGATAATTAAGACTAGACTTGTTATTACTGGTGAGAGTTAAAGTTGCTCCATCAATTCCTGAGTCAGACAAATAGTCGATGTATTCTAGGTCGATTGTGATTATGTCAAAGTAGGGTGTTTCCTCAACTAGTGGGAATAGAATCACGGTAGGACGATTCGTCGTTGATGCCTGAGTTGTCGCATTCCTATTTGCATAGTATGGAGAACCAGATGTCCATTCAATTTGTAGATACAAGTTATGACTTGATACAAGATTGAATTGGTCAAGAACTGTTGAGTTGAAGCTAATTTCATAATAGGAACCATAGTTTGTTAGACTATACTCACTAAGAGTAATCTCCGTTCTCACAGGTCCGTGCGTCAAAGTAATTTGACTCTTGTCAATTGTGATGAATGATTTGGCCAAGAAGTCCTCAAATACGAAACTGAAGGTAATATTCTCGCGGAATGGTGTACTTCCGGGAGTTTCAATAATTCGTATTTGAGTTGGACGCTCAACCACATTAGCAGTAATGGTTCTCTGAGACGATAGGTAGTATGGTGCTCCAGCATAGGATAATGTTACATTGAGTTGATATGTAGCAGGTGGTCCCAAAGCTGAAGTATCAACCTCAACCAGATATTCTCCGAGACCCAAATCGGTAATCCAATAATCAACACCTAGTACTAACGTAAGCGGATCACTTGTCACCGTAACTGATGCCCCAGTGATTCCAGCACCTGTACTATCATCACTGTAAGTAACCACAAATGTGAGATATGATAGATATGGAGCATTGTCAGGACTTTCATACCCTACCTGAGTTGATCGTTCTAGCACAGTGAATGCAAAATACTCGAAAGCATCACTAACATAGTTTGAACCAGTATAGACTATACTTGCATTAATGAAGTAAAGCCCAGGAATGCCAAATGCAGAGGTATTTAG
>JBHLRT010000139.1:3956-5698 GCA_048882305.1 Candidatus Thorarchaeota archaeon | reverse complement strand
GACAGTTCATATAGTGATACGTTTCCACTCGCATCGAGAGCGGACAACTCATCGACACCGTCAGCATCAACATCGTCAGGTAAGGCTACCCTGAAATGTTGACCTGTAAATGTGTAACTAGGCCAATCACCAATATTCACTGTGTTCTTGTCTATGAAACAGACATAATTCGTTGGTACATCAACCAACCAGCTTCGATAGACAACTAGTAGTTGATCGCTTGAGTGTGTTGAATTCCTGTATACCTGAATGCTAATTGGCTCGTCATAAATTGTTGCTCCTGGAGATGTATAATCTAGGGTTTTCAAATAGGTGACATTTCTGAGATGGTATAGATAGACTGCATTATCATACCTCAATATGGCTAGCTGAGGTTCAGAACCGAACAGCTTGATCGGAACATAATCTACAACTGGTGTTGTTTCTTTCAGCGCCACATCAGTCCAAGTATTAAAATCATCATCTACTCTAATGAGGAACAGACCGGTGCTGTTCTGACCAACATAAGCCAGCTCGTCAATTTTGTCTCCGTCGTCGTCCACAATAATCATGCTATGCGATGATTTTGCAGGATAGAGATTATACGAAACATTTCTCCACGACGTGAATGTGTCACCATTGAAAGCCCAGATTTTGACATGAGTGTAGTTGCTACTGATTAGAATGGGATCCAGCACATTATCACCATCAAACATCCCTGTGTAGACTTCGAATGTTTGGTCTGTTGCATATTCTGCGAGTGCGAACTCACCGAGTTTCGTGAAGTCGGTGCTGAAGACTCTCAATGTCGTAGTTTTCAATTCTATATTCGATACAACACTGTATATGAGACTATCACCAAGTGAATCATTACCAATTGCTAGAATATGTCTTTGAGCCTCGTCGAATGTGACATTATATTGGACACCGGATGCGAGGTGACCCTCGACTGTCATGATATGAGGGTTGGTGAAATTACCATACGAGAATGAATTCAGATATGGATCAACGACTTCAATGTAATACTCATAATCTCCAGCCTGTAAGTCTGTTTGAAAGAAAATGAATTTCCCATTTTGCGCTTCAGTCATATCATTCTCTAAATAACCACCTACAGCGAAATCTGCTGGACGAATGTAGACCTTCGCTTCCTTTACATACACCTCATCTGTAGCTGTTAGTTCTACCTTGAGATAGGGATCATAAATAGTTGGATGTGTTGGGTAGAGGGGATCAAGAGTCACTTGAGGCGGGTCTGTATCGCTAAGGAGGACACTGATTTGCATATAGAGTATAATTGCGTCACTTCTTCCATCATTATTGATGTCATACGAAAGAACTTGTTCAAAGGGTCCTGGGAGCCGTGGATCTTCATAACCCGTTTCCCCATTACTACCCCTCACCAAAGCAAATTGCCCCCTTGGTCCTTCTAGGATTACATCAGTACGATAATCTGAATCAAAGAAGTCTGTCGCGAATCCGCGTGAGGACATACTCACACATTCTTCCTGTGAAACCTTCAGCATACGTCCATCAATTCCGTTGACGAAAATTACAGGTGACCTCATATTGGAAACTATAACCAAGTCATCCTGTGTGTCTATATTGAACTTCCCCTTCTTCACATAGAATTCTCCCTGATTCTTTGCATCCCTTAATTCGAACCGCAGAGTGAGATTTGCGTTTATTCCAGCCAGAACGCTCTCCTCGATGTGGGAACGATGGCGGAATGCGGTACCCTCAGTGCTTCTCGTGGATAGACG
>JBHLRT010000139.1:0-3946 GCA_048882305.1 Candidatus Thorarchaeota archaeon | reverse complement strand
CAGCAAGATTGTCGAAGTCACCATTGTACTCAAACGATATCATGTCGTAGCCTTGGACATGCAAAGATGACTGGATGGGAAGAAGGTTGATAGATGTACCATCACCGTATATTGTGTCAACAACAACCGTGCTCAAAGCGGTCCATGGTTCTGTAACCCACATGACTCCAATCTCATCACCTGCCGCACCTGAGAAGTTTCCCACACACGCCTTTACTATCTCTTCTGTGGTAAATGGTATCTGAGGAAAGACGCCTATTATAGTATCACTACTAAGGTCTTTCATAATCAATCGAATCCTACTATATACACCTACATCAATCAGAGTGTCACCATTGAAGTCTCCAACTATGATTTCCATTGGGTCAGGAATGGGGTCATAATTGTACTCAGCTACTGAGCCATCATGAACAGAAACTCAGTATACCCGTCCAAATCAACATCTGCACCAATTAGTGTGTTGAAGAATGGGGTTCCAACACCAATATTCACTGAGGCATCAACCAAGTTTACTGGATCTTTGAAACGAAGTGTATCATTGTAAATCCATGCGATTCCTCTACCATAAGTCGTGTTTCCTACTGCAATAGAGTTGACATAATATGGCAAGTTGACTCCTATTAGATTTGAGCTAGTTTCATATCGCTTCTCTACCTCGCCAGTTGCATTTGCATTAGGGTGAATCATACTATCAGACACACACATGGGCATGAACAGTAAAATCACAATAACAAGCGGCAGTCCTATTTGGAGAAACTCTTTCTGATTCTTGGTGATAGGTTTTGCAATAGGTCTGAAGCTGCTCACAGTTCGATTTTTCGTCATTTCAATCACACCATGTAGATTGGCGATATTTGATGGTCCAAAGTATTTGGAATTTTTAACTCAAATACAGTGTTGTGCAATTGAATAGGAAGTTTAGTTTATTTTAGACTATGTTGCATATAGAATGTCGAAAAATGAATATCCAGAAGAAGATAGGATCCGATTCGGTGTGTATGTATCGCACCGACCGTTTTGAGCCAGTACGAAATCGCGTGGTAGGAGGGAGATTGAAGATTTTCTAAGAAATCGACGAATCGAATCCTGAGTCAAGTGGCAGCTTTTTTCTTTATTAAATATTTCTTATGGACATTATAAAAATAAAATCACGTAAATTGTCATTTTGGATAGGAAAATAGTGTCCACTAATGTGTGAGGTATGCCCCTAGAGGGGCTAGTAACCCCACTCCTGCCCTTGCCTCTGACGGTACCAGCGATTGCCCTTTTTGGTGAGTGAGTAGGTCCCCTGAATCTCTGCGAGTAGACCCATCTCCACCATGTTTCGTAAAACACCGAAGAGCTTATCGTCAGATGCACCCGTGGCAGACTTGAGCATGGGGAATGTCATTTTACCATTCCTTTTGATTTGCTGGGCAATATCGAATTTACCAACAGCTCGAGTCTCAGTGCGGACAATGATATGTCCACAGTTTGTGCAGAGAAGGTCTCCCTTGTGATCATCACGAGCGACTTCTCTACTACCACAGATTGGGCAGGTCGTTTGTGCGAATCTTAGTGAACGTCTATGTGACATGATTCCGACCAATTTGTCCACCGACGATGTCTTGATAAAACTAACGAAGGCGCTGTTGATTGCAAATTATCTCTCCGCTACGAGGTCTCTGAAGAATATCTCATAATCAATTTCGAAGGGCACTCTCAAACCTAAACGGACTCTCTTTGATGCAGAGTCAATCTCAACATACCCTTGGTTCTGAAGCTCTCTGAGGTCCACCATGACCCCTCTCAGACTCTTTTTGCGAAACTCCCGTACTCTGTCAAAAGAGACCCATCCTCCTTCTTGATAAGCTAATGTTATGATGATGAGTAATGTGGCGGCCAATCTATCTGGGAGTGTGGTTTCAGTCTGACTCATCTTAGATTGCAGGGATGTATCAACATAGAAAACACTACTCACAGGATTGTGTTTAATTGTTAGCCCCACTGGTTCTAGCCTAGATTGTAATTCGCCTAATCGTTTGAACAAGATATCTCTCCCCATGTCCTCAGGAAGCCCAAGCGCATCCAGCATATCATCTACACCAGCTCCGATGGGATTTCCTGAACGTGTTAGGAGTTTCATTAGGACGGCATACTCGTTCATTATGCTTTCACAACTTCTGGAGCGTGTATAAACAATGAGGTCTTTGCTACCGAAAGCGCGTTTGATAAAGTGGCGAAATCATTAAGTCGTGTCTCTCTGTTGTTGGAGCAATGATGTGTAGGATTTGATATTGACAAAGAGTTACATTGAGAAAGAAAGAAACAATACACTCATTGTCTTTGCTGGGTTCTTTGGCACTTTCCCAATACTATACATCAGCAATTTCACACTTCGGATTTTTGTTATCTATCTGCAAGTATTTGTCCCTTCAATTGCAGCACTCATTGAATATGTGACCTTATGGCATAAAGAAGAGCCAAAAGCATTAGCCTCAAAGAACTCCCTAATTGTTTTCACGTTATTACTCGTTATCCAACCTTTCGTTCCTGAAGCCAGTATTGTGCTTGCATTGTTTCACAACTGGATGTTCCTTACACCGGGTTTTTGGTTATTTCTTTGGGGATTCTCTGTCAGCTGGTTCACTGGTAGGATGATTGTCAGAGAGGTATTCTTCATGACACACAAAGATTTGGTTGTTTAATTATCAACTCATGAGGAATTCAAACATTCGTTTCACAAGCAATTCATTATCGCTCTGGTCAATAACACCAAATCCTGGGAATGTAGAATCCTTGTCGCCAATGAATCCTGAATCAGCTAATACGATTACTTTGCCTTTGATAATGTCATGTTCCTCCCTCTTACCGTCAACTACAAGACCGAATATTCGATTCTTCATCTCTGGTTCGTTCTCAGATGACCATCTTCCAATCATAGAGTCTGGAAGAAAAATGATGGGTGTGCCGATATCTGATTCAATGCGGCATGTTGTATTAGTTACAATGGTCTTGACGGGTTGCTCTCCTTCCTTGCCAGTGATGATCGCATGATTTGTTAGACATTCCCCCTCAATGTGTGTGTATACTCCTCTTTCCCCACTCCAATAACCACCAATCAAGGAAATCCCCAATTTACTGGTTAGTACATTATCCTGCAATTCAAATGGATTATGATTTGACATTAATAGTAGACTGTTATCTTCGTGCTGAATGAATTCGAGAATAGCCTTCAATTCTTCATCTGTGAAATCTCTAATCCGCGACAAAATTACCAAGCATGAAACTTCATCCAATCTCTCCCTTGTTATGTTACCAATTTCTAACTTATGAGCTTCTAATATCTCGAAAAAACGAGATAAGCGATTCATGTAAGCAGGATTCGGAACTCTCTGCTGGCCAAATGCATTGAAGTAAAACTCCTCAAAGTGAGCGAATGTTTGCAGACATCTCTTGTCGACTAGTACTGATTTTTTCATTCTGTACCAAATCCTGATTCTTTCAATCGGAACACCAATATAATCTCTAGCTCTAACTTAATGTGTTGGTGCTTGGGACTTGGAGTTCACAAAACAATATGTCAAGAATGAACGTATAATCACTCTGATGGTACTCGTCATTTTCTTTTGCACATTCCCTTTTTTCTACATAGCTGATGCAATACCTCGCATCGAGATTGCGGTTATTCACGCCTTACCAGCAACAATAGCGGCACTTCTAGAGTTCTTATTACTGTGGTATAAAGAGAATCCGCAAAGTCTTAACTCAATCATATCTCCCACAATTTTAGCTTGTTTTCTTTTACTACAACCATTCTTTCCAGGAGTTGGGATTCTATTCGTCATAAATGATATTTCGATACTTCATTCTCTCTATTTTTGGATAGTTCAAGGAGGATTCTTTGTGAGTTGGTTTACTGGGAGGATGATTGTCAGGCAAGTCTTCATCATGACGCATTCTAAAC
>JBHLRT010000138.1:272-5705 GCA_048882305.1 Candidatus Thorarchaeota archaeon | reverse complement strand
AATCAACTCAGTTTTTTATGCAGGACTTGCCACGATTTTTGCGGTTATTCTTGGAATACCTCTGGCTTTGGCTATGAGAAATAGATCTAGGGTAATTCGCAATATTGCTTCTTCTTTGATTTTACTACCTCTGGGGATATCATCCATCACAGTTGCATATGGCCTTGTACTAGCAATAGCAGTACCTAGTGGCTTGGTAACAAATCCGTGGCCCATAATTGTTGTAGCTCAGACTATCATTGGACTTCCATTTAGCGCTAGAGCTATCGAGATAGCAATGAGTAAGATAGATCCAGAGATTCTAGATCAAGCAGACTCATTAGGAGCATCAAGAATCCAAAGACTCCTTTATGTTGAACTACCTCTTCTAGCTCCAGGGATTCTAGTTGGTGGAGTATTTGCCTTTGCTATGGCTATTGGAGAGATGTCAGCCACACTTCTCATAGCTCTACCACAGAACTACACACTGGCTGTCGCAATCTATGACTATCTTGCAGTGAGAGCCTTTGTTGAAGCAGGGGCGGCAGCACTTGTGTTGGTGGTGGTCTGCATTATTGCGTTCCTAGTAATGGAACGAGTTTCTGAAGGTAGCACAGGAGGCGCTCTATAATGGTTAAAGTAGAGCTCAAAGGACTGATTAGAGAATTTGATGACGGCTCTCGAATTGGACCGATCAATCTCGAGGTGAAAGATGGAGAACTACTAACTCTTTTGGGTCCAAGTGGTAGTGGAAAGACGACAACGCTTCGAATGGTTGCAGGATTTATAGAGAATGTTGGTGGGAGTCTCCTTTTCGATGGAAAGGACATGGTCAATGTTGAACCAAGAAAAAGAAACATCGGCATGGTATTCCAATCAGTAGCACTCTTTCCAAACATGACAGTCTTCGAGAATATTTCATTTGGTCCTGATATGGCGGGGTGGTCTAGAGAAGAGACAATTAAGAGAGTAGAGGAACTAGCGGATCTTCTTAGTATTCAACATTTGCTGCTCAGAAAGATATCAGAGGTGAGTGGTGGAGAAGCGCAGCGAATTGCTCTTGCACGTGCCTTAGCAACGAATCCAGAGCTTCTGTTGCTTGATGAGCCGTTATCTGCACTAGATCTTCAATTGAGAGAACGACTGCAAACTGAGATTCGAAGAATTCAAAGAAAACTCAAGATAACAACAATCTATGTTACACATAGTCAAGACGAGGCTTTCGCTATATCAGATAGGGTTGCCATTCTTGAGGACGGATTAGTAGTACAAATCGGATCTCCAGAGGAACTTTATGACTCACCTTCAAATGAATTTGTAGCTTCTTTTCTTGGTAGTGGAAATGTGCTTTCAGGCAGAATTGTAGAGGTTTCTCAGACCAATCTCATTGTTGAAATTAATGAAAATCTGTTTGAAATTCCAGGACAAGGAGAAATTGATTCAGAAATCAAGTTCAGTGTGAAACCAGAGGATGTCATTATTTCTGATTCCTCAGAAAACTGGGCAATAGCAGAGGTAGTTTCGATAACCCCCCAAGTTGGTTCATTCAAAGTTAATCTTGATTTCAATGGAATGCCATTAATTGCGTTAACCTATGACGAGGACCTCGTAAAGCGACTGAGAGTTAGTGGGGAAAGAACCATTTCATTTTCTTTCAAGGAGGATTCAATCATCATCCTTAGAAACTAGCTCACTATCACCAGGAGGTGGAGGTATATGGTCTCTAGGAGCTGGGGGTACGTAATCCTGTTTTGGGGAAGATAAGGGTTCAGATTCAGGAGGCTTAACTGATTCTTCTACTGGCTCAGAAATAGGTTCATCATCTGTTTCACTAAGGTCTGCATTGTCCGGAGGAGTCGTTGAACCTACCATAAAGAGTTCACGTTCAACAAGCGACATAACTTGACTTCTGATGTAATTAGGCGAGGTCAGCATATCAGGCACATTATACCTCTCGGAAAGATAGCGCATCATCGAAAGTGTTGCACGTTTTTTGACGAAGACAAAGATGATTGTGAAGTTTAGAACTATAGAGAAAAGTGGTCCAAGTGCTACTAAGATTATGAATAGAGGAACCCATGGAGCATCAAAACCCACATTAAGTGTGAGTTCTAACCAAACAAGAACGATATCCACGCCAGCAAAGAATTCTAGGATGTCTTCGACATCATCTCCAACATTACTTAGAGACCGATCCTTCGTATCGATGTGAAATAATCCAGCTTCCTTCATCAACCAAGGACCAAAATAGAACATCATAACTGTGAATGGAAGAATGATGATACTAACAAGCATCAATACTGTGCCGATGTAGATGAGCTGGCCCGCTGTCAAATTGGTCATCAATTCAAATCCAAGAAGCGTCAATGCTATGCCCACAATAAGCACAGAGCCATAGAGTGACCTTCGAAAAGCGTCTGTTAGATTTTCATCTTCAGGCTCTGGAGACATGAAATAGTCTCCTGCATGGTGTTTTGCTCTTCTGTGGAGTCGTAAGGGAAGACTAACACTTCTCGGCCATTTTATCAAAATCCCACACAAAATGAGAGCCAAAATTATAGAACCTATGGAGGCAGCTAACATGTAGATTGTGTATGGGATAAATCTTGATGAGTCAAAACTGTATACTCCTGAAAAATTCAACATAGAAAGGAGACCCCAGGTCGAACCAAGCATTATCAAGGTTGAAGTTGCTAGACCAAGGACAAGTTTAGCATAACTTAGATCCTCAGTTTCGTCAAACAAATGCTTGTATGGACTCTCATACTTCTGAGTTTCTTCCATCGCGAACAACCGAATATCGTAAACACGCCTTACTCATAAGCCTTCTTAACATCGACAGGCACCGGATTCTCGCATCATATCTAACACAATAACAATCATATAGCACAAAAAGGCAATAACATCGCTGGCTAGATATCACATGTATCCAGCATAGATGTTCAACGAGTAGCGTAGTGATTGATTATGGTAGTGGGCTACGAAGTTCTAGAAGATGGGACCCTTAACGAGGTCGAATTGACCAAGGATGATCTTGAATCAACCATGGTAGTTTGCGTTGTTGATGATGAAACAAAAAGCATCTATCTTTGGAAAGGAACGCAAGCAGGGATCAGGAGAAAATTCATCGGGGCACGAGTTGCAACCAATCTAAGAACGGAGTACGGATTCCATTTCAAAGTTAGACCATTGGATGAGGGAGAAGAACCTCCAACATTCTTTACTGCACTTGATGGCACAACAGCCGCAACTAGAGTTCTAAAACCAGGTGAAGCTGCACCACCTCCGTCCCCACCAAAACCAAAGACTCAACCTGCATCTGAATCGACCCCACCGCCAGCACCAAAAACAGCAGAGTCAACTCCTGAACCTAAAGTTTCAGCACCTCCACCAAAACCTCCGACTTCACCACCGCCCAAGGTAGCAACTTCAAGACCACCTACTGCATCTACAGCACCTCCTGCTGAGATTCAGGCAATGATTAGTGAACTTGAAACGGTTGACCCACCTGAGGGATACCAAAGGGAGCTTCTGATAATCTATAATGAGCTCTATACAGTTGCTGAACATAAAATCGCAGTATTTGGTCAGGAAAAAGTTGAACGGAAATTTGAGAAGGTCAAGGACCCTCCTGAAGGAACGTTCATGGCTGAGGGTTTTATCCCTCGTGTCATAGTGAAAGATGGGAGGGTGTTGGGGATTGAGCTCCTTAAAGGAACTCCTGATGCAATATTGAGCCCAATTAAAGCTGAGATGAAAGAACGTCTTGGCGATCTAATCACTTTCTTCAGATCAGAACTTGAAGAAGAACCAAAAGCCGACACAAAGAAGGCTAAGGCAAAAGGTAAGAAGCTTGTTGCCAAATGAATAATCGCGTGAAAAGAGGAAATACAAATGTCGTCACATCTTGATCCTGCAAAGGAAAAGGAACTTGTAGAGCTACTGATGGGCCTGACGAATTACGCAGACCTAGATGCAATAGCTGTTGTGAGCAAGCAGGGAGTAAAGCTCGCCTACTTTGCTACTGAGGACTCGGATGCAGATCCAGATCTTATGGCTGCTGTAAGCGCTGCGCTTCTGATGACAGGAGATATGGCGGCAAGCAAACTAGATCTAAGTGACCTCTATGAAGTAGTTGTTCGAGGAAAGGATGGTTTTGTTGTCCTATCTCATGCAGGAGAGTTCTTACTTATGGGTTCAGCAAAGGACCTGACATCAATGGGTCTTGCTGTGACTCAAATGAGAAAATACGCTAAAGAGGTTGGCGAACTTCTCGGTCAATAATCAATCTTGCAATCTGTCTGTACGAGGTACTCATAATACAGGTCCTCATTAACAGATATTTGGATTAATCACTGGTTGTCGCAATCTTGAAGGGCATAATTGTATTTGATGAGGCTGGCATTAGACAAGCCTCAGTTGGACTTGAACAAATCAAACTAAATCAGGAATTGTTTGGTTCATTCATGTCAGCTATTCAGAGCTATGCTCGAAGGTCCATCGGAAGTGAGATGCGAGGACTTACATATAGCAATATGAAATTGATGATGGGAAGAGCTGGGGAAAATTATGTTGTGACTCTGCACTCTGTGGACGACCCAGACGCTGATTGGAACCATCGAGCAACTCTCAGAGTTGTAGAAGGGGATGGGTTCAGACTAAATAATCAGTATCTAGAAATTTTAACTGAGCTTCTCACAGAGGAGAAGTTGTCAATTGATGAGGCTGAAACATTGGCTCAGATGAAGCGGGAAAATTCAGATTGATTATTGTGAACAAGACTGGATTACATCCAAAGAACGATTATTATCGTAACATTCTTTGTTCGAAGGAGTTGCATGTCAATACAGATGAAACAATATCTACGAGTTGGAGTTGTGTCCAGCATTTTTGTAGTGGTATTGTTTGTTGTCAATTCGTCAGTCTGGGAGAGGTATCTTGCTGCGGCAGGATATGAGGTTATGGCATCATTCTTTGCAATATTGTGCATAGCACTGATATTGTTACATCAACGTGGAGAGTTGCCTACAGCGCCATTCCTTCTTGTTGTTGGTTTTTCATATTACGCATTAATTGAACTCGGAGGAGCGATTGGAAAATTACTGGTAACTAGCTCGCCATTAATTCTGAAGACAAACATTGTACTTGCTTCAGATCTTATAGAGTTGGCATGTTTTGGTGCAGTGATCCTACTAGGAATAGTCTTGCATCAACGTAGTTATAATTCGCAGAATAAGATAAATAAAATATTAGTCATTCCTCTATTAGTAGGCCCACTCAGTATACATGGATTATTTCGTCTATTCATTCTTTTCGAAATCCCAGATGCTATTGTAACTTTGACGGGATTAGCTGCTGGTTTAACAGGTATCGTTCTATTTCTTGCTGCTGGAATTCTAATTGTGAAGAATGAATATCTTTTTCCTCGAAATGGTCCAATTCGTCTGTTTATTG
>JBHLRT010000138.1:0-262 GCA_048882305.1 Candidatus Thorarchaeota archaeon | reverse complement strand
AATTCCCGGTATTGAAACGATATCTGAAAATTGTAAGAGATATTTAAAGCAAATACTGGCATTATCGAGCATTCCTTCAATCATATCTCTATATGTGCCCGTGCCAATATGGACTATGACGATTATAATGCAATTGATTGCATTTATCGACATCTACCTTGCTCTTGCACCTGTATTCTTGGCAAGGTTCAGTGTTCCAAAGGAGAGAGCCTTCTTTCTGAGTCTAATAGCAATGATGTTAATGATCGTTCCTTTTCTAACC
>JBHLRT010000137.1:0-5714 GCA_048882305.1 Candidatus Thorarchaeota archaeon | reverse complement strand
TGTCACTCAGTAATCGAAATCTCATGAATACCGGTCTCCTAGAATGACATAATACAGTCGGGGATAAGAATGCACCTATGACAGGACTATATTGAATCAGCTCGCAGAATTATTCTTTTTCTTGAAGAATTCTGAGAATTCAATGTCCTCTACCGTTGGTTCATGTTCTTCACATTGCTCAATGTAACCCTTATCAATTGCCTCAAGAACTAGTGTGCATCCCCTTGCCTCCGACACACCATACGTCGCAACGCCTTGGGCAAGGTACACTGGTCGTGAACAGTGTCTAGTTTCGATTTCTTCAAGGAGCTGCTGCAAGACTCGATATCTTCGCGGAAACTCATGGTCATCTGCTGCCTTGTAGAACTTTATGAGATTGCCATCCATAGTTTCATCATAGACGTAATCAAGTATCTCTGCAATTCTATCATCTAATGCTGCAGTAGGTCTACTTTCAGTATAGAAGTCATCTAGATATGTAGCGACTTGTTGAGCAAATGCTTCCATCTTCCTATTATGTTCAATAGACGCTGATCGAATAGTGATAAATGCACAGATGAGATTCTTGGTCTGAACTGCACGGATGATGTCAGAGATGGGAATAACCTGCATCGTTTCTTCAGAAAACGCTTCAAACTCCTCTCTGAAGTGAGTGACTGCAGAGATGAAAGCCGCGACTATTCCTTCCTCAAAACCGCCCTTGACAATTCGAGAGTAGATCGGTATGCCGCTGTTCTTATGCATCACAATGACACCGATAATGTTGTCAGCATCATCAAAGCGTTTTTTATTCGAAACGTCGATATCAAGCTGTTTCTTCTTTCTTCTAGACACGATGCGTAGTGCCACAAAGAAGACAACTAATGATACACCAGCCCCCCCGGTAGCTCTAATGGTCAAGCTATTTCTTTCAATGACGTTTTGAGTAATAGTAAACTCACTATCGTATGACTGAAGTAAAACATAATTCTCTTTTTCAACCTTAATCTCGAGCCTGTATTGAGGATTGGTATACAAAGGAACAGAGAGTCTTACTGTATATTCACCCGGATTACCAGTAGGTTGCATTTCGCTAAATTCACCAGTTCTTCTAGCGGAAAATCTGTATTCGACAACTGCTCCATCGATTGGTATACCGGAGTCAAATTCACTAAGTTTGATCGTAAGGTCAAATGGAACTCCTTCCACTGCTGATGAACCTGACACCAAATCGACAACCATCGAGATTCTTTCAGCTTCAAGATGAAAGATCACCTGGCTTTCCTCATAATTATCTCTAACAGCATAAATGTAGATTGTCCATTCACCTGCTTCCTGAGGATCAAGGATAATGCGATATCCTCCAGCAACCTCTTCTGTTGAAGTCCAGTCGAGGCCACTACCTGATGTTAGCCTAATAGATGAGTCCGTTATGTTTTGACCTGTGTCAACACGAGTGTAGAGGAGAAGTAGTTCATATTGTTCAGAATATTTGATAGTTGTAGAGGACAAACCGCCTGCTATAGTTAATCCAGTCTGGATTATTATTGCAGACAATGTGAATCCTGTATAGTCTGTCTGATAGCCAGCCTTACTTGCACTAAATACTATGTCATAAGTCCCTTTATTCTCAGGTGAAAGTGTTATTCGATAAATTCCACCACCAAGATCCTCAAACAATGAATATGTGATATTCTGAGGAGGATTTAGAATGCCGAGGGTTGCATTCTCAAGATTGTTTAGGTCCTCATCCTGATAGCGAAGATAGACCGTGAAGTTTTGATCAACTGAAATTGAGGTGCTTACATTCAAACTTGTGAGTGTGCTTGGGATTGCAGTGACTGTTAATGTAAAGAATACCTGCCTAGTCAGATGATTAGCAAGGCTAGCCTGAACCACCACTGCGAGAGAGCCAGATGTGAGCGGTGTTAGTAGAATAGAGTATATACCTGGTGCTTCAATCTGAGTTGGACTCCAAGTGATGCCGATATCAGCTTCAGCAATAGATACAGTTGCTCCAGCTAGTCCATTATTTGTTCCATTTGTGTATTCCACAAATAGACGATAGTCTTTGCCAAATCCAACAAAATCGCCCGTCCCGTTTAATGAAACCAAGTTTGTGGTTATAGAACGAACCGTAAGTAAGAATGAAGCTGAAAGCCGCTGACAATACTGCGCTGAAGCATCTAATGTGATAAGATAAGGACCAGAAGAAGTCGCATTGATTTGAAGGCTATAGTTACCGTTACCAAGTGGAGTGATATGTGAGGTAATATTGTACTCATGATAAACCTTAATCGTCGCACCGTCAATTCCAGTGCCATTGTACATCACATAGCGAAAATTCATCTCGTAGATGTCAGTGAGACCCATCTCTTCACTGGCTCCTACTGAGAGCAATAAGTGCGTAGAGATTTCACGAACAACTAGCAAGAATGAGGTTGAATTGCCTTCGTAATACTGCTTAGATGCACTAATAGTGACTAGATATCCTCCAGGAAGAGTGGCATTAAATTGTACAAGATAGTCGCCTAATCCAAGTGGTACGACTTTGTGCGTTAGACCTTGGGGATGAACTAAATTAACGCTAGCACCGTCAATTCCGGTTCCATTGTACATTTCATAATGAAAAGTCAATTCATATGTTTCATTGAGACCCATCTCATTACTACCTCCACCTGTGAGCATCAGGTGTGTAGGAACATTCCTAACGATGAGAGAGAATGAACTTGATGCACGTTCGTGGAATGGTTTGAATGCAATGATTGTAATTACATATGTACCAGGAAGTGTTGCGCTGAATTCAAGACTATAGTTGCCTAGGCCATGTTCACTTGGCAATGACCAACTGAGAGTCCCAATAGGACCTGAATAAACTACGTCTATTTCTGCGTTCTCTATGCCCGTCCCATTGAGTAGCTCATACCGGAACGTGACATTATAGACTTCTGAAAGGCTGACTTCAGTGCTTGGAGGTCCGTAGATTTCAAAATTCGTTGAAACATCATTAACAACTATGACAAAGACTGCAATTGCAGGTTCGACATTTTTACCAGTTGCTAGAAATCGAATTGTAAAAACAGTAGGTTTGTGAGGTGTCAAAGACACAGAATAGTTACCTGTCTCTCCTGGCACCGTAGTTACTGCGGTATAATCTAAGCCACTTGATGGAGATACACTATCGATGACTACATTTGTATCCTGAACTGGATTGCCATTCCAATCAGAGAACTTTAGTTTGATTGCTTCTAGTGCCTCAAGATCAACTCTTGAAGATAGACCATTAAAAATAGTCAGGGAGCTAGCCATTGGAGATAATATTAGAGTAAGGAATAATGTCCCAGAGTAATGATTAGGTTTACTAAATGTGATATTGAGCAAGTATGTTCCTGAATCAAAAGTGCTTGAGTCGAGAGACATGTTATAGACACCCAAAGCGCGGTTCTCTGAAACTGACCAGTAGCCAGCAGTCCAATTCACAGTAGCAGTAACATCAGATTCATTCCGTATGTGAGTCCACGAATTCGTTGGAGAGTAGTAAGATTCATACCTGAATGTTAGCGAAATTTGGTCACCTAATTTTGCAGCAGTCCATGGAGCATTTGGTGAAGTGAGTCGCGTTACATTAATCGAGTGGATGTAAATCAAGCAACTGGCAACATCATAGAACTGCTTGGATGCTGTCACAGAGATTACAAACTCACCTGCGCCAACTAATGAAGTATCAAAGTCAGCCTCCCACCAGTTACGGACTGAAATAGCAACAAATGGAACAGTACCTACTGACCAGGTTCCTTCCACAGTTGCAGATGGATCCATTAGGTATGCACCCGTGTCATCATCGGTATACCTAACAATGCCCTTGAACGATGAACCAGCATCTGATGTAATCTCGCTTGGTTCTGCAATGAGCGTGGCAGAATGATGAACCTCAAATCTAGCTCGGTTATACGCAACTTCGGTCCCGTTAGTCCAATAGATCTCCACCCACCATTGACCAGCTGGAGACACGCCAGAGTTGAAGACCTGCGAACTGCTATATATTTGACCAAAAGACCCGCCAGACAGCAGCTCACTTGCCCAGATCTCATCAATTGGATTGAACCATGAGATATTCACATTAATTAGTGATCCAAGTGTTTCTGTATTAGTTCCAAGAGTGATATCTGCACGTGTAGTGTTACCGATTCTAAAGATTGTATTATCTGTCCAACCAACATCAAGAATCTGTGGTGTGATAGACTTAGCGTAATTTGGAGACTCCAGCTTTACTTCCCACCACCCTAGTTGATTAATTATTGAAGAAGGAATAGTTACATTTCCACTTGTAATAAAACATGAACCGGTCAAATCTGTGAGAAACGGGTCTGAAACCGTTGCATTTTCCCAATCAGTTGGAAAGAGAATTGTCATCGCCGGGTCTTCGTACCCTCCAAGATAACCAACATAGGTGTAGAAGGACAGATCCGAACTAAGGCCATGGTTCACGGTATATGAAACACCAACACTTGAAACATCAGTTCTCCAGTTTGAATCGTTGAATCGGTGAGAGAATAACCGTGTCTTGTAATCAAAAGACACACTTGTATTTGAAGTGAGAAAGACTGAAACAGGCGTTGAAATCCAATATGATGGATTAGTGATTGAAGTATAGTATGTACCCAGTGATCCAGTTAGTGCAGAAGGACTCCCTCCTGCACTGAATTCTAATTGTACCTGTTCTGCAGTGGGCGGTGTGGCTTTAATGAATGAAACATCATCTAAGTAGACAGTAATGTATGCAGCATTTCCAATACCATCAGCAATACCATTTCCATCGTAATCATATCTCTTATCCAAAGTGAGACTTCCATCTATCACCAGACCTATTTCAAAAGTGAATGATGCAGGAGCGCCAGTGATTGTTATTGGTATCGCTCCCGAGTCAATCCACACACCTCTCTGCGAAAGCGTGAGAAGACTCATATTCCAAACAGTCGTCCCATCGATGGAAACCGTAATACTGCAATTACCCGTGATTGGCACAGGCACTCCTGGATTCTTATCAAGCGGACCTCTCAAGTAGAAATAAGAAAAGTCTAGAAGAAAATCTTCAGTATATGGAGCATTTTGTACAGTCTGTGTCCATACAATGCGTGTACCCGTGTCATGTCCAAAAGCATTCTGACCCACTTTTCCACCTTGGTTCTCAACCATAACATATTGTCGACCAGAATCATCATAAGCAGCTAGTTGCACATCATCACCATAGGTTGCAGTATCTGTGCTGTTTGCCTTCCATCCCAACGGATAGTAATCTATAGTTCCATTCGGATTTACATTTACACCCGGAACTCCGAGGTCGAAGGTCCCATTAACTGCATAGAGTTTTTCAAGATTCCATGCTGAAACTTCAGCCACGTCTGCAACCCAATTATGTGATACATCGAGAGGTAAATCATAGCCCAGGTTTTGATAACTATCAGTACGAGCGGATATTTCCGGAGAGGCAGCATACCCTGATTGTTCGACAACTACAGGATCTAAAACACCAGCAACTGGTTCATTATAGGCAAGGGCATGACTATTTGGTTCATCCTCAACGATATCTTGAACTGGAGTCAATCCTGCATCATTGATGGGCTCAGGTGGTGAGTCATTCGCTTGTTCAACCGGCGAGTTATCCATGTGAGTCACAGGTAACATAGGAATCCAGCTCATTGTGACAAACAGCATTGCCAGTACCAATATTGTAG
>JBHLRT010000136.1:0-5724 GCA_048882305.1 Candidatus Thorarchaeota archaeon | reverse complement strand
AAACAATCTCCACAGCTATACGTGTGTTATTCAGAGGGGCAAATTGTGGTGGTGCTATAGTTGTACCTGTAGTTGAATTTCCTATCACCGAAATCTCATAAACAAACACATCATCTTCTTCTATTGCCCATGAGAATGTCATTGATTGACGAATGTATTCCGTAAAGAAACCGATTGAAAGAGAAATCACTAAGGTTAGAATTACTGCAGCAATGATTCTCTGTCGGTGATTCACGTTACCACACCATGTACCATTACGTTTTCTTTGAGTGCGGCGCCTTTTGGTCATTGTGTTTTTCCGATTGAAAAACATCTTATCCTTAGAAACACAGGAACACAAGACATGCCAGAACTTCCGGAACTCCAAATCATCGCTGAAAGATTAACTGCTTTACTTTCAGGACTCGCAATAAGTAAGACGATTGTTCATAATCATCTAGTAGTTCACGGCATAACTGTCAGCGATTTTGAATCGAAATCAGAAGGAGAAACATTAGATTCTGTTCGTGCGGATGGTAAGTTCCTTATTCTATCTCTGAACCACTATGATATTGTGTTGAATCTTATGCTAACAGGCAGACTAAGGGTACTATCTAAACAAAAACGAGCCACAAGTCATGACATGGTTTCGTTTCATGTTGAAGATTCGGTACTCCGGTATTCTGATTCAAAGAAAATGGGTCGTATCTATCTTGTCGAAAAAGGTGTCTATTCAAATGTTGCAGACTTTGAAGGTCGAGGTCCATCAGCTCTAGATCCACTACTCACCCTTGAGATGTTCAAAGAACGAATTAAACGTCATCGAGGTCAGATCAAGAATGTACTACGAAACCAACGCTTTGTAAAAGGAATTGGCAATGCATACGCTGATGAGATTCTGTTATATGCTGGAATTCTCCCATTTCGAAGACGGTCCACACTATCAGATAATGAGATTAAGAATCTCTATCTTTCCATGAAAAACGTTCTCACCCGTATACATGACATCATATCAAATAGGTCTCTGGATGACATTGCCATTGAAAAGCGGGATTTCTTGATGGTTCATAACAGAGGCGGAGCAATTTGCCCTCTTTGTGGAGGTAGAGTTTCCGAAATCACTGCAAACAGGTTCAAGACAAGCTATTGCCAAACATGCCAGAAATAATATGAGTGACCCTTACCCTAAACTTGCATTCATTGGAGCTGATCTGAGATGGATAAATGGGAAGAGCAATTCCTTCGAGAGATTGTTGAGCTTGACACAAACAGTGATGAGAAAAAGAACTATGCCATCTGTGCTGAAATTATCAAGAAATACTGTCAAGAAGCTGGTCTTGAGGTGGAGGTGTTTGACTCGATGCATGATGGGATACCGCAGCCTAATGTTGTGGCGACCATGGATGCTGGGTCGAAGACAACAGTCTTGCTTTGCACTCACTATGATGTTGTTCCTGCTGGGGATACTGATGATTGGACTAAACCACCTTTCGAACTGACAATTACAAAAGGGAAAGCATATGGTAGAGGGGTGAGTGACAACAAAGGCAACATAGTGGCTGCAGTCAGTGCTGCAAAAGAACTAATTCAGAGAAAATCCTCGAATGTCAACTGGAAGATACTCATTTCCCCCAATGAAGAGATTGGTGGTGTTTGGGGAATAGATTACTTGATGAATGGTCCACCCAAGATACGAGGCGATTTTGGAATCGTTGTTGACTCTGGGCCCGAATATGTCAGTACGGGTGCTAGTGGCGTAATTGCAGGCACGATGACAGTACGAGGGTCTCAGGGTCATGCCGGGTATCCTTTCAAGTTTGCTAATGCTATCCATCTCTCCATTCCACTTATGCAGGTTATGTTGGACTACATTGATGTCAGAAGGAAAGTAGAATCCCAACTGCCAGCTCCTCCTGGAAGTCCTCATCAAACGCTCTGGGGTCGATTCTCAATGACGGTTTATAATGCAGGGAGTAAGACCAATACTATTCCTGGGAAAGCTGAAATCTCATTTGATTGTCGAACCATCCCAGAAGAAGATGTTGAAGAGGTCGCTAAAGACATTGAGGAATTCTTCGAAAAGGCAAAGGAAGAAACGTTTGTTGAAGCAACTCTTGAGTTCAAGACCAAACATGCTGGTTGGGGTTCAGACCCTGAGAACAAATATGTCAAGGCATTTCATGAAGCAGTCAAAGAGGTTGTTAATCCAGAAATAAGAATCGCTGCTGATTTGGGGGGAAACGATGGTCACTATTTCACCTCACATGGAATTCCGACTGTATGTTATGGCACACTCAGAGATGACAATAACTACCATGGACTTGATGAGTTCATGCATCTTGAAGACTTTGAAACGGTTAAAAAGGTCCTAATTCATTTTTCAGAGGTGCGTGATTAGATGGTCGATATACATGATCTCAAAATAGGAGCTCCTGGTCCCTTCCTTCCACCATGGGATAATGCTCTGAAAAATGCAAAGACAATCGACTCATTGGGGTATGATAGCATGGCATTTCCAGATCATTTTGCTGGATTCATACCGGAGCAAATCTGGACACCTGACATCACTTCATTAGCTCATTTCCAACAATCCCCTCACACATACTACGAAATGTCTGCAATAATGAGCGCATGTGCTGCGGTTACTGAGAATGTGCAGTTGATCTCTTCAGTAACTGAACCACTTAGACGTCATCCAGTTCTTATTGCCCAGACTTTTCTTACTCTCGATCACATCAGTCGAGGAAGAGCAGTACTCGGAATTGGAGCTGGAGAGATTGAGAATGTTGAACCATATGGTTTGAAATACACCGGACAAGTTGGAAAACTGCGAGAAGCTCTTGAGATTATTCAAATGGTCTGGAAAACACATGAACCATTCAACTACGATGGACGTTACTGGAAACTTAAGGATGCAGTCATGTCTCTGAGACCTGCAGAGGAAGGGAAACCGCCTCCGATTTGGATTGCGGCGATGGGTCCCAAGATGCTAAAACTAACAGCTGAGTATGGTGATGGATGGATTCCAACAAGTTTGAATCCAAGCAGTTATGGTGAACGATTGAATGAGATTCAACGCCACCGGGAAAAACTAGACAAATCAAATCCTTTTACAGCTGCTCTTTGGAACTGGTGTATAATGGATGAGGACGAGTCAGAATGCGAGAGGATGATGAACACTCCACTTGCCAAGGCGTTTGCTCTCCTTTACCCTGCCGTTGAATGGAAACGTCTTGGATATGACCATCCCTTTGGCGATAATTTCCATTCGCTGACTGACTATGTTCCTATGAGGTATGATCGGAAGACAACACTAGATGCTATCCAAAAAGTGCCAAAAGAGGTTCTGGAGGATTTCTATATGGTTGGTGGTACAGAAACCATGATCAAACTCCTAGAAGAGTTTACGCGACAAGGACTCGAACATGTTGTTTTATGGAATGCATCAGGTATGATGGACTTGGAGAAGGTACGTTCATCCTACAAGATAATGAAAGAGGTCATAGCCTATGTCAAGGGATAGGCTTGTCCTTGTAACACAGAATCAGCACAAACTCAAAGAACTCCGCCCGCTCTTCAAAAAATACGACGTGAACTTTGAAACCACGTCCATTGAGAAGCATGAGATTCGCTCTGAAAGTGTTGAGGAAATTGCTAGAGTGGCAGCAAAAGTTGCGTTTGAAACACTTCAACGACCAGTAGTTGTGGATGACACTGGCTTCTTTGTTGAAATACTCAACGGCTTCCCCGGATCATATGCAGCAATTGTCTTGAACGCAATAGGCTATCAAGGAATTCTAAAGCTCACGAACAACATGACTAATCGTTCAGCCAAATTCATGACAGCTGTAGGCTATTGTGATGGTCACTACCTTGAGTCATTTCTAGGAATTATGCCTGGTGTTTTGGCAAGAGAGCCTGCTGGTGAAGGCGGATTTGGATATGACCCTATTTTTATTCCTGATGGGTTCAAACAGACATATGCCCAACTCTCACTTGAAGAAAAGGTTAGCATTTCTCATCGGACTAAAGCCTTTGAGGAATTTTTGAAGTGGTACACATCCACACTTGGCAATCCTTAAGACAGAGTTCAGTATCTGAGGTAATGAATTAGCAATGTCTGTGAGTGAGGCAACCTTAAAGGCTTTGAAACAGCTTGGCCTAACAGAATATGAAACCCAAGCTTATCTAGTGCTTGTTGCCGGTGGTCAAATGGGTGCCTCTGATGTGTCTACGAAATCAAAAGTTCCATATTCAAGAATTTATGATGTTCTCGGACGCTTGGAAGAGAAACAATTCATTCAAATTAAGCGTACCAAACCTACAACCTACATAGCCAAAGCTCCTACAGAAGTAATGCGTTTAGTTCATCTTGATTGGGAGGAACGACTCAAGGAGTCCAGTCGGGTGGTCATTGAAGAGCTTCAGCCCCTATTCGAGAAAGAAACAAAGGCAACACCGCGAGATGTATGGGTTGTCCATGGGCGTGCATCCATCTTAGCAAAAGCTATGGAGATGCTTGACTCTGCGAAGGAGGAGGTTCTGCTTTCTCTCCCTTCTTTCGACCTGTCTACCGAAGATATAGATACCGTTGTTGAGCGAGTGTTGCTTGTTAAGGCTAAGGTCAGAATTCTTACATCTTCTGTCACTGAAGCATTGAAAGAAGTCATTCCTGAAAAGTTTGAGATTCGAACAAGAGACCGTGTTTTTGGGGTTGGTCTTGTTGTTGATCACAAAGATACACTGATTGTGCTAGCAGGTGGGGATGAGAGCGATGAATTTCTTGGAATCTATTCCTCTCATGCAATCTTCGCAGCTATGAGTAGCAGCTACTTTGAATCCCTCTGGAAGGATAGTAAACCTCTTTGACGGCCTTTTATGCTTCCCGCATCACTTTCTAGCATAGGTATTACTCGCCTTTAGAACGGTGTCTGTGAGGATTGTAGATGACTCAGCCTGAAATAGAAAAACACGACCAGGATGAATCTGTAATGCCTGTTGAACGCGGTCCTAACTTTGAGAGTAAACTTTCACCAAGTGCAACCGCGATTCTACGCTTCGTTAAAACCTTCGAAGAGGGAGGCCAACTACAGGTCTTTCAAACGGATGCTGAATTCGAATTACTACGTGCCATGGTCACATCCTATAGGGGGAGCCTGTATTCGCTTTTGACACGCAGGTTAGAAGAAGTTGTCAATCTAGGCGGAGTTTCTATTATCTCACAGAGAGATATCATGAGTCTAATTGTTAATCTTTGGGAAGACAATATCTCTCGTCTCTCAAGAACTGAGCTTCCCTTTCTTGAAGCTGCTATAAAAAATCCCGGAGCTACACTCAACGACCTCGCCAAAAAAGCCAAGCTAAGTTACGCTCAGTCTAGAAGAGCGCAGAAGCGTCTCAACGATTCTGGTGTTCTCAAAACTGTGGGTATGTTGAATACGCAAAAACTTGGACTTGAGCGAGTACTGATAATATTTGAATCTCCATCTCTTGTCCTTTCAGGTCCATATGTACAGAAAACGCTCATGGTCGATGGATATTCTCCATTAGTGCTGGTTGTAGCTACAATTCCTCACGATAAGAGAACGGAACTCCTGGAAACCATTGGTCTCTTCCGAGGGAGCACTGGAGGTGCATCAGTCTGGTCTCTTTCAGACGGAAGGCCATTCTTCAGCGGTCGGTATTTTAACACCCAGGATGGTTGGAATCTGGATTTGTTGCACTTCCGACTAATGCTACGCAAAG
>JBHLRT010000135.1:0-5736 GCA_048882305.1 Candidatus Thorarchaeota archaeon | reverse complement strand
ATGCACTTATTAATCAAACAATTATTGGCATTATCCGAAAACTTATGAATAATTCGGACTAAATCCTTTCGTCAAATATTTTTCTATGTGTTATACACTAAATCCAACGCTTCAATAAACAACTTTGAGAAAAAAAGACCATCAGAATTACAAATAAAATAAGAGTAGGTTAAATCACGTATGAACCGGATGTGCACTCTTGTCAGTTGAAGACCCAGTTTTCCAAGATGAAGAAACGGAGCGTAATCCCGCACTTGTATTCGGTGCTGCTTCATTTCTCAATGATACTGGTTCAGACATGATTGCTCCTATTTGGCCTACCTTTCTAACATCACAGCTTGGACTGACCCAAGGCCATGTACAGATTGTTGACGGTCTTGCTTTGACAATCACCTCTCTCTCAAAGTTAGGGGCTGGATATGCTTCAGATCGCACTGGAAAGAGAAAAACATTCGTGACAATAGGATACTGTCTTTCTATGTTTGCAAGACTTGGTTTCGTCTTGGCCATATACGCATACCAATTCTTCCAGATAGTTCTCTGGAAATCCCTAGACCGTCTAGGCAAGATGCGAGGACCTCCACGCGATGCCATTGTTGCAGGACATGTGACAGAGAAGAAACGAGGTAGTGCTTTTGGGACGTTAAGAGCGCTCGACACCGCAGGAGCGGTTCTAGGGACAATCATCACACTCCTCCTTTTCCAATCTATTGGATACATTGGAATCATTCTTCTTGCAGCTATTCCTACAGCTGGTTCAATAATTGTGGTATCCACTATGGTGAAAGAAAGACGTGGAAAAAATGTGTTCAAGGGGATAACTTTCCGCGGACTTGACAGAAACCTGAAACTGTTTCTTGTAGCATCAGTTCTTTTTGCTTTAGCTACTTTCAGTTATTCGTTATTGATTCTATACTCAAGCAGGTGGGGATTCACAGTAGAACAACAGATCCTTCTCTATCTATTATTCACTATTGTGTATGCATCATCTGCATATCCTTTTGGATGGTTGTCGGATAGGATGGGCAGAAAAATAGTCATGGCTATGGCTTTCATGTTCTTGATACTGACTTCCGCATGGATTTACCTTGTAACAGTCCAATTCATGATTATTCCAATGTTCCTGTTCTTTGGTTTAATGAATGGCGCACTTGATCCAGTCCAGACAAGTTTTGTTGCCGATTTAGTTGAAGAGGAACGACGTGCAAGTATCATCGGAGCCTTTCAGATGGCTGTTGGTATTAGCGCATTCCCTGCTGGACTTGTATTTGGTTATTTATGGGACACATATCCCCCAGTCGTAGCATTTCAATACTCAATCTTTCTTTCACTGCTTGCACTTCTAACCTTGTCATTGGTTAAAACAAGGACGAATGGTTGAAATTGATGCGTTTTCCGATAATTCATCCTTATCTTCTTGTCCTAATTCTTTCAACCTTATCCTTATGTTCCGATAATAATGTGTTATGAAATCCGAGTAACCGGGTATAGAGCTGTAGAGGATTTTCAGTGTTCAATAAAGTATGTTCATTGTATGCGCATTTAAACATCATTTGGCCATCAAGCAAGTTGTGAATATGTTCCTCATAATCCTCGAGGTTTTTAATCATATTATTGTCAAAAAAGAATTGCATTTCTGTTGCTGCAGCTATACCATTAAATCCCTTATCTTGAGATTTGAAATATAGTTCATCCCATGTATCAATAGCTCTCTCAGTATTGAAAGTGCCATCATCCAATAGCCATTCACCCCAATCCAAGACTCTTATACTTCCGTCCTTTGCAAGTGACTTTTTATCAAAACCAAACGCAATCATGGCTTTGTTTACATCTTCCATACTGTCCTTTGAACAGACGTAAAATACCATTGCCCCTTCGTCAAGGCGTTCTTTCAAGAAGTTGAACAAAACCTCATACTTTGTATCATTAGACCGATAGATGAACAATCGATGCACATGGGAAGCACCACCATCTAAACCATCTTGCGGCGGTACTGCCATTTCAATACCATCCACTGTTTTCCAATATACTGATTCATTCCATCTCTCTTCGAAATCTTTGTGTGTCAAAGCGATTAAGCTTTCATTATTAGTCCAAAGACAATTCGATGCTGGGAGATGACGGATTCCAGATGTGATGATTAATAGTTGAGATTGATCCGCAATCAGGAAGAATGCTGTGGGAGAAAGAAGATACTTGAGTGATACTTCCAAATTATCAGGAAACCGCCTTTGAAGTATTTTGGGAAGCCTATCACGACCGGTTGGAGGGTCGCTCATAATCCTAATCTTTACTCCTCGTTCCATAGCACTCCTGAGAGCTTCTCCTTGTGTTGACAGGAGCCATGTTAAATCCGCTCGTGAAAATAGAATGTCTATCTGTTGGTCAGATTTACATATCATATCATATAGTTCAGTTCTAATTGACTCCTTTTCCTGAATTAATGAGAATTCAGAAATGAGTGACTCTTCATCACCGATTTCTACACTATGATGTCCTAACTGCTGCAATAAATCACGAGATTTAATCGATAAATCTGAAATACGAGCTTTTGCCCGTTCCCTTTCAAGTTTAACCAATGTGGATATTGATGATTTTGGATCAGGGGTACGCAATCGAAGAGGCTTTCCTAGAAGACGTTCAATCAACCCTATCTTCTCAAGTTCGGGAAGCAATCGATACACTTCCTCTCGACGCACTTCAGCAGCATCCGCAACTTCTGCCACGGTGGGATTCTCTAGCTTGGTTGTAGCTATGAATACCTTTGCTTGGTTCTCAGTCAGTCCGAATTCTGATAGTATATCGATACTTGGGATTTTTTCATCAGTCAAAATTGCCACCAAACGGTAGAACTGGATTAGTTGTGACTGTGGTACCACATTCACACCTGCTTATGAATAGTTGTACATTGTAATCATCTGAAAGTGAAACTCGTTCAACAAAAACACTGAGGATGATTACATGAGTACTACAATATTATCGACCAAGGAATCAGAGGACTTGACCATAGATGAGTTGTACGAATCACTAGAATCTAGACCAACTGGACTCTCTTCTGAAGAAACAAAA
Source organism: Candidatus Thorarchaeota archaeon (assembly GCA_048882305.1). GTDB lineage: Archaea > Asgardarchaeota > Thorarchaeia > Thorarchaeales > Thorarchaeaceae > SMTZ1-45. Next base: position 2,667 of record JBHLRT010000135.1, on the reverse strand, counting down.
TCACGATTTGATAAATATGGTCCCAATGAACTCTTGGAGAGAAGAGTCAATCCACTCCTGAAATTTCTACGATACTTTTGGGGACCAATACCGTTTATGATAGAGGCTGCCATGATCCTGTCTGCGATTGTAGAACATTGGCCGGACTTCTGGATAATTACCCTAATGCTGATTATGAATGGGGTTGTTGGATTTTATCAAGAGAACAAAGCTGACAATGCGATTGAGAAACTCAAAGAGCGTTTATCACCCACAGCTCGTGTTTTACGTGACGGGGCTTGGAAACAGATACCAGCAAGAGAAGTTGTACCGGGTGATATTGTCAGAGTTCGACCCGGAGATGTAATTCCTGCTGACTTAAAGCTAACTTCAGGTGATTATCTCTCAGTAGATCAGTCTGCCCTCACAGGAGAGTCACTGCCTGTAGACAAAAAAATTGGGGATGTATCTTTTCAAGGATCTCCAGTCCAAATGGGGGAGATGGACGGTCTTGTACTCAATACTGGTATGAATACATATTATGGTAAGACTGCCAAGCTGGTTGAGGAAGCAGTAACAAAAAGTCATTTTGAACAAATCATCATGAAGATAGGCAACTACCTAATTGCATTGGCTATTACAATGGCAGTCTTGGTTCTTACGATTGGAATTATACGAGGATATCCTATTCTCGAGAATATTAGATTCGTTCTGGTTCTAACAGTAGCGGCAATCCCCGTTGCACTGCCAGCTGTCCTATCCGTAACAATGGCTGTTGGCGCTATGGCACTTGCCAAGAAAGGAGCAATTGTTAGTAAACTTGCAGCGATTGAAGAAATGGCTGGAGTTGATATTCTCTGTACAGATAAGACCGGAACGATAACTCAAAACAAGCTAAGTGTGGGGGAAATTAAACCATATGGTAAATTCACAGAGAATGATGTACTGCGTTTCGGAGTCATGGCATCCAGAAGAGCAAATAATGACGCCATTGATGATGCAATAATCCATACTGCAGACGCCGTTCCGAATCTTGACATCATCTCAGAGGATAAGCGACTTGATTTTCAACCATTCGATCCTGTTTCTAAACGTACAGAAGCTATATACGAATCAGAGGGCGAGAGATTCAAAGTATCAAAAGGAGCTCCACAGGTCATTTCAGGTCTTTCAAAGGAGCCCAAAAGTGTTTGTGAGCAAATCAATAAGGATGTACTCTCTTTAGCTGAGAAGGGCTATCGTGCGCTTGGTGTTGCAAAAACTGATTCTTCAGGAACCTGGCATTTTATTGGTATGTTTGCTCTCTTCGATCCACCACGCGAAGACTCAGCTGAAACTATCTCCTCTGCACAAAAAATGGGGATCAACGTTAAAATGGTCACTGGCGACCATGAAGCTATTGGGAAGGAGATTGCAAGTAGAGTAAATCTTGGACAAAACATGGCTTTACCGAAAGATTTTGAAAAAGTTCCCGACGAACAAGCTGAACCTATAGTGGAATCAGTTGATGGATTCGCACAGGTCTTTCCAGAACACAAATTCCGGATTGTCAGTCTTCTTCAGCAAAAGAATCACATTGTTGGAATGACCGGAGATGGTGTGAATGATGCTCCAGCTCTCAAGAAAGCAGATGTTGGAATAGCTGTAGAGGGTTCAACAGATGTCGCCAAATCAGCTGCGGACATTGTTCTTACCGGTGTAGGTATCTCTGTCATAGTGGACGCAATAAGGAACAGCCGAAAAATCTTCCAGCGAATGAGCAATTATTCGATATACCGTATTGCTGAATCAATACGAGTGATTCTCTTCATCGCGGCATCAATAATTGTGTTCCAATTTTATCCTGTCACTGCCATAATGATTGTGTTGCTTGCATTACTGAACGACTTACCAATTATCACCATTGCTTATGACAATGTGAAGTACTCGAAATCTCCAGAGAGATGGAACTCAAGAATGCTGCTAGGAATGGCAACTTTTCTTGGAATAATAGGAGTCACTGCATCTTTTGGGATCTTTGTTATTGGAAATTTAGTTTTTCACTTAAGTCATGAAGTGCTTCAGTCATTCATCTATCTCAAACTCTCTGTAGCAGGGCATCTCACTCTCCTTGTTGCTCGAACACGAGGTCCATTCTGGTCTGTGAAACCAGCGGCCCCATTGATCTCTGCGATTATTGGTACACAACTAGTTGCTACACTAATCACGGTCTATGGATTCCTACTGCCAGCTATGGGTTGGGGTCTTGCTCTTTTCGTGTGGGGTTATGCACTTGTATGGTTTCTAATCACTGATGCACTCAAGACTTTCTTCTACAAGCATGGTGGTCTAACGCTCTTGGAAGAATCATAAACAAAGGAGGCGCGAGGGATGGAACCGAGGATTGAATCTGAATGGGATCAGCTACGCACGGTAGCAATTCACAGACCGGGAATGGAGATGTTCTTCGGTCTTTTAGAACCATATGCCTCACTCTATGAACGCGCGTTTAGTCGAAACGGTGCGATAAGGGAACATGAGCGATTAGAACATGTTCTCAAGCATGAATTTCATGTAAACGTCATTCGATTGAGGGAGAAACTCCTAGAGGCTGCTGAACGAAACTCAGAGGTTCATGACAAACTTGTTGATGCTGCATATGATATCATTGATGTGACTGGCTCTGAATCAGAAGTAAAACTCGCACGT
>JBHLRT010000134.1:0-5738 GCA_048882305.1 Candidatus Thorarchaeota archaeon | reverse complement strand
AGGAGGTTGAAACTGCCCAAGTTTTAGTGGAGTCGCATAAGAAGTATCCAAGCAAACCTTTGATTGCAGTATTTATGGGTGGAAACTCGATGGTATATCCACGAATTGTATTGACTGAGGGAGGAATACCAGTATTTGATTTTCCAGAACGCGCAGTTCATGCAATTGCAGAGCTTTATCAGTATACTGTGAATCGCGACAGTTTGAAAGATGAAGCCATTCCTACATTCAAGGTCAATAAGAAGAAAGCAAGGGCTATAATTGATGCTGTCAGAAAGGATAACCGTCGTGTACTCCTTGGAAGTGAAGCTCATGCTATTGCTGAAGCTTATGGAATCCCAGTTGCCAAAATCAGACTAGCAACAAGTTCTGAGGAAGCAAAGAATCTTGCAGATGAACTTGGATATCCTGTTGTCCTTAAGATTGCTAGTCCGGACATAGTGCATAAGAGTGACATTGGTGGAATACGTGTAGGACTCGATACACCTGAAGCTGTCGAAGAAGCATTTCTGCAGATTCTTGACAATGCTCGGGCTCACATGCCTCATGCAATGATCTATGGAGTCGATGTTCAGGAGATGGCTAGCAAAGGGAAAGAGTTGATTATCGGTTGTTCTCGAGATGTACAATTTGGTCCGTTGGTGATGTTTGGAGCTGGCGGTATTTTCGTTAATTATCTCAAGGACATAGCCTTTCGATTGGCACCTATGACCCGAAGCGATGCCAGCGAACTAATAATGGAAACCAAAATGGGGACTCTTCTGAGAGGTGTTAGGGGGGAAGCACCAAGTGATATTGTAGCAATTGAAGATACTATCCTTAGGATAAGTCAGCTTGTTACAGATCTTGAGGATATTGTTGAACTTGACATCAATCCAGCCTTTGCTTATGAAAAAGGAAAAGGTGTATCTGCTGTTGATGTCAAGATTACAATTGGAGGGAAAAAAACTGACTGAGAACATAGTGATTAGTGGGGACACACTTACTGGAAAGACCATGGTTGCTATAGCACTAGCAGCTAAACTGAAAGAAAAGGGAAAATCAGTAGGTTATTTCAAACCTGTTGGAACAAAGAGTTATGACTATAGCACTCCTACTGACGATATCGACGAAGACGCTGCCATCATGAAAGAGCTTCTTGAAATGAAACCCTCTCTTTCATGTATCTGTCCAATAGTACGGACTGGGTCTAGCTATGACGAGCTCCTACGTGTTGGTCATGATAAACTGCTGGAGCGAATTAAGAACTGCTACCATGAGATTTCAGAAGGATTCGACTACATGATAATTGAAGGAACCAAGGCATCATGGCATCTTATGCATGTCGATCTATCAACTCCTCAGCTAGCAAAAGAGTTCGATGCTTCTGTAATCTGTCTTGTGAACTTCCCAGATATTACTGCAATTGATGACATTCTGCTCCAAATTGAGCTCTTCAAACAACACGGGGTAGAGAAAGTCAGTATTGTTCTCAACATGGTTTCTCCTATGTTGAAGAAGACGGTCGCTGAACAGATTGGTCCTTTCCTTGCTGAACGAGGAATTGACCTCGTTGGGGTTATTTACCTTAATCGTGAGTTATTTAGTCCCACTATTCGTGAGATAAAGAAAGCACTTGATGGCCAGATGATAGGCGACACGGATAAGATGGACCTTCTGATTGATCAATTCATGGTAGGAAGTATGGCTCCAGAGAATGCGCTCAAGTGGTTCCGAAGAGTAACAGATAAAGCTGTTATTACCAGTGGAGACCGAGCTGATATTTGTCTGACTGCTTTAGAAACTGATACTAATCTGTTGATTCTTACTGGAGGAATGGGTCCAGATATTGGTACTGTTGCACGCGCTCGAGAAAAAGGAGTGCCAATAATGATGACTGCTCATGATACTTATCAGACAGGACACATTGTTGATGAACTCATTGGGACAGTGACAGCAGATAATAAAGAGAAGTTGAAGATAGTCGAAAATATCGTTGGCTCTGTTTTAGATCTTAAAGCAATCCTAGAATAGACTTGACAGGATTGGAGGGAGCATAAGTGCTCCCGGTTCATAAAAGAGATGAACGCATATACGCCGGGAGGAGCAATATGCGCTCTTGCAAGTACTGGCAGATGAATCATAAGTCAGCTTGTATATTGGGGCTAATACTAGGTCATTGTCCAGAGTATGATGCAGGCGTAGTCAGGGTATGGTATGGGTCTGTATCGTGAATACACTAAGAATTCGGCAACTGGTGGAGTTTCATCGTTGAATCACGACTTCTCGGAATACATTTATGCTAGCTATTTGTTACCCGGTCCGTTCAACAATATGTTGAGGTTGTGAATAAATGGCTTCAGACGCAGAGAGTAAAGCCGGTAGTGAATCTGAAGAAGGAGTAAAGACAACTCAAGAACTAGAATCCCTAAAGTGGATTCGTGAGAGACGCTCCATTCGAGAATTCACCGGTGAAAAAATACCCGATGAACACATCGAGTTAATATTGGAAGCAGCTCGGCACGCGCCGAGTCCAGAGAACATGTTGATGATGCGTTTTGTTGTGATTCGAGATGATCAAGAAACCAAAGTCTTCCTTGCAGATATTGCACAGGAAATGGCCCAGACCGCCTTTGGAGGAGCACCATTTGAACTCACAAGTGGTAGAAACTGGTTTATCAGTGATCCTTACAGAGCTGCTGTCTATGCTAGACTTAGAGATGGTGAGTTATTCAGATATCCCGAAAAGAGTGATACCTGCATTGTTGTTTGCGCAAGTGAGGCATGGCATGATGCTGGTTATCTTTATCCCAACTCTCTATTCGGTTCTGTTGTCTGCGGAATGGCAGTACAGAATATGTGGCTTGTCGCTACAGAATTGGGGTATGGGTGTGGTTATGAAGCTCTTACCTGCTCAGATCCTCGGCATGCTGAACTTATCAGAGACAGATTAGGAATTCCCCCAATCTGGGAACCACTCACAGCATTTTGTATTGGAAAACGAATATCCCCACGAGCTTTAGGACCAAGCAGAGCACCACTAGAGGGGCTCATGTATGAAGAGCGATGGGGCAAACCATACAAACGATTAGCTTTCAGGAAGGAGGACAAGTAATATGGACGTTAATTTCGAAGGTGATACACTCGAGAATATGAAGAAAAAGGCTGAGGAAGCTGGTCTGACCCCTGAGGGACTCATCGAAGTAGTCATGGAGCAGTTTTGCAATAATACAGGCGGACGAGTCTACACAGGTCGGTGGACCGGTGGAGAAGTTGATGGTGAGAAGGGCTTTCGCTATGTTCCTCAATGGCCTTTTCGACCTGGTTTTAAAGAAGCCACTGGCGACAAGGTGAAGAAGTGGAAGTCAGGTGCGAAATCCTATCGACCACATCCGACGGGAGAATGGCCTTTCTATCCCCGATTGAAAGAAGATGACATACAACACGAGTATTGGAATACCAAGAAAATGATTCATCAATCATTCATCAATGACAGAAAAGGTCGTGTCGTTGTTTTAATGGATGGCGACAAGTACGATGCTTTTCTTGATAAGGTAAAGGCCAAGAAAGGTAACTTCTGGGCGACCTCAGTTGATGCAGCTATGCATGAAGCTGTTGATGATTGGATGGCAAAGGAGGACTAAAGAGATGTCACAACTACAAGAATTTTTCAAATTCCTTATGACACAATGCAACTCGAAGGATGATCTCAAAAAGCAACTTGCGGATTGGGTAGGTCCTTACCATGGCAAGATCCTTCAGGTTCATACTGAAGAAGGTGATAGCTATATGGTAGTGACAAAGGACAAGATTGAGATTTTCGACGGAACCTATCCAAGTCCTGATGTGATCTATAAATCAAGCTCCGAAATATTGCTAGGCATTTTCACTGGAGATATCCCCTTCAGAGATGTAATGAAGGATGGACGACTTGAGGTTATTGGAAATGCCCATGAGAGCGATCCGCTTGCTAATCTAATCCTTGCTGTCATGATGGGAGCAATGTAGGAGGCCAAAAAATGGTAAACAAGATTGCAGTCATAGGTGCTGGCCTAATGGGTGCCGGTATTGCCTATGTTTCGGCATGGAATGGTTTCAATGTGGCTCTTGTTGATACTAAGCAGGAATTTGTTGACAAAGGTATGGAACGTATCCGTACAGATGTCATGACTGGCATTGATAAGGGAAAAATCTCCATGAGTGATGCTGAAGGTCTCATTGGTAGACTGGCCCCCTCGGTGGATCTTGAAGAAGCGGTCAAGGACGCTGATTTAATCATTGAAGCGATCTTTGAGAACATGGATGTTAAGAAAGAGGTCTTTGCAAAGATTGATGCCGCAGCACCAGAACATGCTATTCTTGCAACGAATACGTCATCCCTGAGTATTGATGAGTTGGCTGGCGCTACTAACCGACCTGAGAAATTCATTGGTATGCACTACTTCTCACCAGTACCAGCAATGAAGCTTCTTGAGCTTGTTATCGGAGAAAAAACAAGTGATGAAGCAATCACAATAGCTGAAGATGTGGGGAAGAAACAAGGCAAGACAACTGTGCAAGCAAAAAACAGTCCTGGTTTCATTGTAAATCGTATCCTTAATCCCGCACTGCTTGAAGGTATTCTCATGTACGAACGTGGCGAAGCAACCAAAGAGGAAATTGACAATGCAATGGTAAGCGTTGGTAAAGCTCCGGCTGGTCCATTCACGTTAAGTGATTTTGTTGGACTTGACATTGCTTTCAATGCTATGTCGACACTCTATAGAGAAATAGGGGATTGCTTCAAACCGCCTGAAACATTGAAGAAACTTGTTGATGCAGGAGACCTAGGTATGAAGACCAAGAAAGGCTTCTACTCCTATGGTCGTGATGAGGAAGAGCCAGAACCTCCGAAAGGTGCTGACCCAGAATGGATTGTAGAGCGCATCAACATTCCAGCTATACGAGAAGCAATGATTCTTGTTGATGATGGGATTGCCAGTGTTGACGACATAAACATGGCCATGAAGCTTGGAGCGAGCTGGCCAATGGGTCCATTCGAGATGCTTGACCATTTTGGTAAGGACAAAGTTCGTGATTTCATCAAGAAACTCCATGAGGAATTAGGTGACTGCTACACAGTACCAAAGTATCTAAGTTAGAACATCTAGGCAGGGATTGTCCCTGCCTCTATCTTATTTTGCTCAATATCGTTTCATTCCAATTAACTTTCAAACCTTGATAAATGAGGTTTATAAGTAGGTCACTCCCTTCGAAATCGGTGTACTCACCAAAAAGAGGTGCCTAAAATGCCAGAATATGAAACTTTACTTTACTCAAAGGAAGGTTCTTTTCTTTCTCCCGCAAAGAACGTGGCCGTAATCAAGATGAATAGGATTGATGCAATGAATGCCTTCAACGCAGCTATCCTCAACGACCTTGTTGAAGCTCTGAAAGAAGCTGAAAACGATCCAGAGGTAAGGTCAGTAGTAATCGCATCAGCGCACGATAAAGTGTTTGGCGTTGGTGCAGACTTGAAGGAGGCGCAAGCACTCCTGAGCACACCTGATGAAGTTCAACCACTTTTGAAACAAGGTATCGAAGCTATCGATACTGTTGCAAAGCTCTCTAAGCCAGTAATCGCAGCCATCAATGGACTCTGTCTTGGTGGTGGTTTCGAACTTGCTCTCGCTTCTGACATCCGAATATGTGAAACTGAGGCAAAGCTTGGAGCAGTAGAGGTTGGAATTGGATTAATTCCATCATGGGGTGGATGCTGT
>JBHLRT010000133.1:2666-5741 GCA_048882305.1 Candidatus Thorarchaeota archaeon | reverse complement strand
AATCCTGATTATCTTGACTTGGAACTATTCACATATTTTGAAATCAGTTTAAGCCCAATCGTTGGAGCAATCGTTCAAGTCACCTACAAAAATGGAACTCCATATGATACGAAAGTCACTCCTGCAAATGGGACTGTGATCTTCATTGACATTCCCATAGCCTTCATCAATTGGACCGTGACTTACTTAGGTCAACCTGTTGGACTTGGTGACTACTTCTATGACTTAACAGCAGTTGCATCTGATGTTCGGTCACCTGTAATCACAGGACCTAGTGATCTTGATGTCTTGATTGATGCGGAAAATGTTACTCTTACTTGGACTGTTGAAGATGAATATCCAAGTTCAATTGAGGTTTGGATTGATGGAGTTCTCAACGTAACAACATCATGGATCAATACAACCTACGATTATGTCTACAATGTCAGTGCTTCATTCCCCGCTATGATTATTGACACTTATGAAGTCAAACTAGTGGTATTCGATCAAAATTCAAACTTTGCAGAGAACATCGTTTCACTACAGATCTACGAAAATGTTACTCCTGTCATTGAGGGACCTGATCCAATTGAGTTCACATTTACAGAACGTGGCTACTCACTTTCTTGGAATATCACCGATGATTATCCCAATATGTACAGAATCACAAAGGATGGTGAACCTTTCGAGAATGGAACGATAAATCCTGATGAACCTGTCGTTCGGATTAGTCTTGATGGTCTTGATATTGGAGTTCATAATTTCACGCTTTATGCAAATGATACAAGCGGAAATACTGCTACAAACAGTGTACTTGTGACCGTACTCGGAGACACAACAGCTCCTGTCATCTCCTACTCACCACCAACTATTCGTTATGCACAAGGTGATAGTCACCAAACATACAATTGGACTGCTACCGATGATTTCATGGAGCACTATGAGATTCTTGTTGATGGTGTATTGGTGGTTTCAGATGACTGGACCACGACAAACATCGAATTCGATTTCTCAGGATTAATTCAAGGTACGCATAACGTAACATTGAGAGTATATGACCTCGGCGGTAACATGGCTGAATCTGTCGTACAGGTCATAGTATCAGCTTCGACTGCATCAGTATACATCACATCAGCTATACTTCTGTCTGCAGGAGTGATTGTGCTAATAGCAGTTGTCTGGTTCGTGAGATATCGTTAGATGAACTGACGGTCTTCAAAGGCCGTCATCCTTTTATCTCTTGCAAGTGAGGTCAGGTACGGCATAGCCAATTTTTGGATATGCATGGTCATTAAGGTGAAAACAGTGAGCTATATTCACATCGGTGACGTGCTTGAAGGCAAATATGAAGGTCAAAAAGTACACCTCCGAGGATGGGTCCATCGAATTCGGAAACAGAAGAAAATGGTCTTTGTACTTCTACGTGACCCCTCAGGCGTTGTTCAAACCGTAATCAAGAAGACAGCTGTCAGTGAACAAGAATATGCTGATGCTGAAAAGATGCTGATAGAGTCTCTCGTCACAATGGTCGGAATCGTAAAAGCCGACTCTCGTGCAGAAGGAGGATTCGAAGTTCAAGTCGAAAAGTTTGAAGTCTTACACTTCGCAGAGGAGTTTCCAATCACAGAGCACCAGAGCATTGAATTCTTGAATGATAATCGTCATCTGTGGATGAGATCCCGTAAGCTCACAAATGTACTGAAAATTAGAGATGAGGTGTTTCGAGCAACCAGAGAATATCTTAGAAACAATGGTTTCTACGAAACGACCTGCCCGATGTTTGTTTCAACCATGGGTGAAGAAGGAGCTGAACTCTTCGAAGTAGAGTATTTTGGTAAAAAAATGTATATGACTCAAACCAGTCAGATGCATCTTGAGCCGCAACTCTTTGCCATGGAGAAAGTATTCATCCTGGCTCCTTCATTTAGAGCTGAGAAATCACGGACTCGAAAACATGTAACTGAATTCTGGCATCTCGAAGTCGAAGAATCTTGGTGTGATCATGAGTGTAACTTGAAGAGGCAAGAGGAACTTATCTCATACATGTGTCAGGCGGTTGCAAAGAACCGTAAACCTGAACTTGATGAATTAGGCGTAGATGCAGCAAGGCTACTTGCAGTCAATCCTCCTTTTGACAGGATGACCTATGCAGAGGCTATTGAAGCATGTCAGAAGGCTGGAATTGATATCAAATGGGGCGATGACATCCGTGCTGAAGCTGAAGAACATCTGACCAAAGAAAGTGATAATTTTCTATTTGTTGAATATTATCCAAAAGAAATCAAATCATTCTACATGAAACATAATCCCGATGACCCACGAACCTACAAAAACAGTGACCTCCTAGCTCCTCGAGGCTTTGGTGAAGTTATAGGTGGGAGTGAACGAGAAACAGATGCTCAGAGGTTAATTGATAATCTTCTCCGTATTGGTGATGATCCTGAGAAATACAAATGGTATATTGACATACGTCGGTACGGTAGTGTTCCACACTCAGGTTTTGGAGTTGGAGTTGATAGGATGATTACCTGGATGCTAGAACTCGAGCATATTCGCGATAGTATCCCATTTCCGCGAACGGTCAGTCGCATCTTTCCTTGATTTCAAAACTTCATTAAATTGATTTAGTGTATCTTCAAATTTCGAAGATATACACTCCTTTTTCTTTGACTAGGGGTAGCTGATCTCCCATGTAGGTTCAAACTCATGAATCATACCTAAGAGTTCGTTATACCCTTGAGTTCCCAAGTAGAGTGTGGGGTCTCTCCAAATGTTATCCTGGATTACTCCAAAGTGGATGTGAGCTCCATTTCCTGCAAGGAGGAATTTGGCTATCACATCTCCCTTTGCCACCCATGTTCCAACTTCGAAGTTGAACATATCCACTTGTTGAGCTTGTTCGTCTGTAGAATTTGTCCAAGGTTCAAAAGCATACATTAGGATCACTGTAGCATTGAATCTGATTCGTACATTGATGGTGTATCGATGTTGTGCTTCAGGACCCCAATCATTCAATTCAATCTGCTCTACCAAACCTGGTGCAGCGGCGATGACATCTGAGTCATTATAATAGGCATAATCTATGCCGTTATGGAT
>JBHLRT010000133.1:0-2656 GCA_048882305.1 Candidatus Thorarchaeota archaeon | reverse complement strand
ATGCTTCATTGAATGACCTGATATCCGATCTGTTTACGTAAATGACTCCCATATCATTAAGCACACTTGCATCATAACGGCCTTCAGTATCAAAACTGTCCTGAATAAGATTGTCTTGTTGGAGGAGAATAAACACTGCAGCACCGATAATCACGACCAACACGAGGATGGCTGCTTCTTTCCTCAATTATCATCCCTCAGTTGTTTCACTTGATGTCTCCTGTCGTTTTTTCACAATCAACTCTGCTTGCTGTTTCTTCATCAATCTATAGGAGTACACTTGGCTAAGAATTCCAACTGCAACGCCAATAAGCCAAAGGGGACTTGCCCACGGATGTGCCAGCCAAAGGGTGAGAATGTAGATGTTAAGACTTGCGAACCATATTCCAAATGAAATAAGCATTGCATAGAACGACGATGGCATTTCAGTGAAGCTCATAATAATCACCACTCCAAATCTTTCTTTCTACAATAAAGACCTTGCTCGTTTCTTCAAGACTATTGTGAAGGTATTTCGTTATTGTTCTCGTCATCTGTTTCAAGAGGACTTACTAAGAGACCTTCTGAGGTTGCTTTCAGAACAACTCGCTTTCCAATTCCAGCCAAACGTCTGATTGTTTCAGGAATGACCATTCGTCCTTTTGCGTCAATCTCTGTAATATCGCCATAGAGTGTGTGCTTTTGGCCTTCAATGAGTCCATCTCTTATCCGCAAAACCCGGTCTGCATATTCAGCTACCCTGGGATTGTGAGTGACATTAATGATGGTTGTTCCAAACTCTTTGTTCGTCTTTTTCAGAGCCTCCATCACCAACTCAGTGGTTTCACTATCAAGTTCTCCAGTAATCTCATCTCCCAGAAGCAGCTCAGGATTGTTTGCCAATGCTACACAGATTGCACAGCGTTGATTTTCTCCTCCGGACATCTGATTGGGTTTGTGGTTTGCTCGAGGTCCGAGACCCATTATGTCAAGTAGCATGTGTGCTCTTTCATTAGCAAGTCTTGTTGGAGCTCCCGCAAGCTTCATGGGTAAAGTTACATTTTTGAATGCTGTCAGTCCCGGAACCAGATTACCGACTTGCCAGATGAATCCAACTTTCTGTCTCCGATAGAGCATAGACCTTCTGTCATCCAGAATTGATACACTATGTCCGTCATACAGGATCATACCAGCTGTCGGTCTATCTAGTGCACCTAGCATCTTAAGAAGAGTTGATTTTCCTGAACCTGATGGCCCGACAATTGAAAGGAACTCTCCCTCCCGAACTTCGAAGTCAACACCTCTCAGTGCTATGACCTCTTTTTGTCCACGTTTATAGACCTTCATCAGGTCTCTAACAACCACTTTGTATTCTTCCGCGATTTGATCAAGATTTTCCGACATGATAATCACCCTATGTACTGAATTTCCTCTGCGATGTTGAGTCTAAGTGCTCGAGATACAACGACATAAGTTGCAATAAGTGAAACAGCTACAGCAGTACCTACTACTCCCACTAACAGTGTCCAAGGAAGTAACAGCTGTACCGGGAGTCTATTCCATAATTGAGTTGTTGCCAATCCCATGTATAGTAGTGGGATGTCTTTCAACAAGAACGCAAGCACTGCACCGATTCCTCCACCAATAAGAGTTGCTACCACCAATCCAGTTGTTGAGTCCACGAGGGAAGCAACAAGCATTGATTTTGGTTCTGCTCCCAGAGCTCGGAGTACCGAGAATTGTTTCCTCAATCCTCTAACCTTCACAGTGGTTACAATGATTACACCAAAGGAGAGATAGATGAGCGAGAATATTACATTGAGAGTGTATGCACCAAAAACAGATTGAGTGGCGCGAGAATCAAGAACCTCATCTATCATTACTAGCGGCGATTCAACTGAATTGAAACTAAGTGGAGCTATTCTGTAAATATCATTCATAGCTTTAGTATAATTCGCACCTGGTTCAAGGTCAACGTAAAACTTGGTGACCCGTGTGTTGTTAATCCAATTGTGAAGTAAACTGATATCCATTATTAGAAAATCTGAAAGATCTGGTTCTCCAGGGAAATAGGTTCTTTGATTCATCGAATCTAATCCAGTTCTCATAATATCGATTATAGTACATTCCGTTGTATTGTACCAGTTTGATGAGAATACTTGTAGATCTAGGTTAGGTGAATACGTTGGAATAGGAATTCGTGTTACTGAGTCAATTGTATAGTAACTGACTGGTTTGAAAGTAGTGATGATGTTAATTCCTTCTGCAAGCGATTCATTTAGTCTGGGTATCGATATTTGCGGCCTATCCTGATATGTGAAGTAATCAAGCCAGAATGCGGTATTAATCCATGTATCCGGTTGCACACCAAATACTGCAATTGACCTGTTTACATTATTCCCGCCTCCATAAGCATACGCATCCCAATACTGTACATATCCACTGACTTGAAGCATTGGGCTGACTTGAGAAACACCCTCCACTGCTGTGATATTCTGGATAAGGTCAATGGTGACATTATTGAGAGTGGGCTCGACTTCTACAACAATATCTGCACCTGTTTCAAAATAGAATGTGTGCTTCATGTGCAGGTCTCCTGTTGATGCAGATATTGATGCGAAAAGACCTGCTATGAAGACCATCGATATGAACATAGTACCAATTGCTTCAGATTTTT
>JBHLRT010000132.1:4530-5746 GCA_048882305.1 Candidatus Thorarchaeota archaeon | reverse complement strand
ATCGATGTTAGCGATGCAGAAATACGTTCAGCAAGTGCACGCCAAAGGTCTGGATTCCGTTGTTGATACTTTGTGCTCAACATCTTGTCTAGTAATACTAGTCTTGTTCCTCTTGGATATGGGCTGGTTAGGTCCTCGGAGAGGGCTCCAGACACTCCAAGCAGTCGTGCATAGTAATCAATTGGTCTCAAGGTTCCTGACATTAAAACAACTGACCTAGCACCGCGTAAAATTGGGGCTGTGAGTCCTGCAGAGTTTAGAGGTTGGATCATGAGTACTGACCTAGAGCTCGGTAGGTCATCCTTCCAGGACTTTACAATCTGAAGTGTTACATGCCATCCCTCACTCTTAGATGCCTTCTGCGAAGTATAGAGAAATTCAATCAGCCTATCCAAAGGGGTTTCAACTAGTCCTGCATTCTCTGGGTCTCCTAGACCTGGTCTCCCTGCGGTCTGAAGAAGGTCAAGGTCATCCTCTTTCACAAAACGAGGAAATACATCCCATTTGTCTAACACTCTTTCAGAACGATTATGCATCCTGTCTAAGTTGACCATCATAGTTTCCCAGAGAAAATCAATGACCTCTCTAATCCAAGCGAGCCCAGTTTCCCTAGTTACTAGTTGATGATTTTCCTTCAGCCACTTCAAATCCTCACTGCTTAATTGAGCGGTTTCAGCATCAAGGACATGACTTGAGAGATTGTGTGCTTCGTCAACCAGAAGGTCAATCTCGGGCAAGGTAATTCCAAGAGATGTGAGTAACGCTTCACGTACTCTTGACCTGAAGACATAGCTATAAGGTCCAATGATCACACGACTGCTTCTGGCGCACCAGCGCATCATTTCATATGGGCAAACTCCTTCATCTGCAGCTCTTTCTTCTACTCTCTCTCTTGTAACGACACCATTGCTCAAGAGGTCTTCAATTACTGAGCGGAGTGCATTACGAATTGTGATTCTTCCATCTGTCCTGTTTTTCTCATAGAAGTTCCAGTAATGATGACACGCACCATTTCGAATCATTTGAGCACATGCTCGCATGAAACCGGTGGTACTGAGAGATTCCATTTGATGACGAATAGGACATACGTGAACTCTACTAACCATGGTTGTTGCTGTCAAGTCCGGTTTGACTGAACGAAGCACTTCAAGCTCACTTTCGGACTCGACGTTGAAGCAGCCCACGCCCAGCCGGACCGCTTCCGCGATTTCGGCCT
>JBHLRT010000132.1:0-4520 GCA_048882305.1 Candidatus Thorarchaeota archaeon | reverse complement strand
ATCTACAGCGATTCCACGCTGCTCGGGGGCGAATCGGACACCAACCTCGTGTTCACGCTTTCGAAGACCTTCGACTGTGAGTGCGTTCTTGTCAACGCAAAGAGCCTACCTGTACTATCAAGCCCTCGTGCAGCAAGATATCCTGAAAGCACAGCAATGGTTTTTCCTACTCCACAATCTGCTGAGCATAGTCCAACTGTTTTCGAAAGATAAGCTTCAGCTGCGAGACTAACAGCCTTCTCCTGATGTATTCTTGGAGAATATGGAAAGAACTCCATTGTGTCAATCGTCGCAGTACTCATCAATCATTCCTCCACTCTAAGTGCTGCTTCTGCATGGTAAATCCTGAACTTCAGTGAGAAGTACTTGTGAAGCAGTTGTTGAAACCTCATCATGAGTTCTGGTTGACCATATCCTGATTCCTTCCTCACCATTCTTTCAACTATGGCTGGACTGAATCCTCTCTGACGAGCAGCTTTCCAAAACCACTTCTCCACCTCTCTCATTGTGGATAATAGATGAGCCAGAGATTCTTCAATTACGGTCATCATCATATTCACTGATTTCTTTGGATCCTGAGGTAGTTGAGAAACTCTGATGCCAGTCGGTAGGTATACTGCTACACCTTCAGTACTCTCTAGTTTGACCTCTCTGGGAACACCTTTAGTTCCACGAAGGGTCTCGAGTAATGAGAGAATCTTCGGAAGTTGTGGAAGTATCGGTGTGTCTTTGTCTGGACTTCTCCAGTCAACTCTTGTTACAACGTAAAGCTCTGGATCAGGTCCTCTAGCTCTTTGAAGAATAGTAATACGGTGTGCGGTCTCTCGTAGCAGGAGATTCACCAGATTGATCATTGAACTACCAGGAATGTTGGGTGGCGTTGTTGACACCCACATTGTCTGGTCTGGATTATCAGCACTAGACATCTGACCACCCCCCTGTAAGCGATACCACATATCCGTTATTTTGAATGGCTCCCTCGGACTCAAGTGTGTCTAGGAACTTCATTGCACGTCCAATGTCAATACCTGCCTCACTGCACTCTCTCATCACATTCTCAATAGTGACAGCTCGACCTCTGTTCATGTCAATCAGCGACTCGACAATGTTGTACACTCGCTTCTTGACTCCAATACCTCTTCCATTGCCTCCCTGCTTCGCCTTGGAGACCTGTGATTCAATTACAAGTTCCCGGACGCATGCTTGTGCTTCCTGAACTGTGACTGCATAGACCGTTCCTGTTTCGTGTAAGATGATGGATTGACAGAGACTGCAACGAGAAGCATCGTTCTCGGACTCAACAGGTGCATAACCGATGTTCTTGCACACACTACACTTGTATACTCTAAACATCCCTCGCTCACGGTTCACTAACTTCACCTGCCACAGTTTCAGCCTCGACAACAATCTCCTCTTCCTCTCCCTCGGATACCTCCTTCCTTGATTCTAAACTGTCCCCTCTCTTCTCAAAGTACTCCTTAATGTCTGGCTCCATTTCTTTCTTTGATTTCGAGTCCGCATAGAACCCACCATGCCCTACGACAATCTCTGCATCAAACTCCGGGAGTCCAGCGTTGTCTTGTAGCTCTATCTTCCTGATGTCCGCCTTTGTCCTACGCGTATAGAATCTGTAGTCACTCGCATGTGCAACTATGTGGCCTCCTACAGGAGCGTTTGGATTTCCTCCGTAGGTGCTTATCTTTGCCATGACCTGGTTCGTATACGCGAAGACACATTCTGTGGCCGTTGCAGTTCTGCGCATCTGATTGAGGAGGTTGTTCATGTCTTGCTGACGTATGCGCATGTTTTCCAATCCCGTATACTCAGCACGAAAGAGACCTGTGAAAGAATCAATGACCACAAGCTTGTAGTCTTGCTCAGCGCAGAGTTGCGGAATGGATTCAAAGATCTCGGTTATCTGTCCCGACAACACCACTTCCGCCCGGCCAATATTCCCAAGTGACACATCTGGATCTAGACCGAATCTAATCGCGTTTGCACGTATGGTCCATGGTTTGAAACTGGACTCCGTGTCTAGCCACAGTACTCTCCCTTCGAGACCTCCTTTTTCACGCGGTAGTTGAGCCGTTACTGCCAACTGACTGACCCACTGTGTTTTTCCGCCGCGTGCAGGTCCGTAAAACTCTACGATGCTGCCAACCTCGATACCTCCACGAAGAGCTTCGTCGATCTTGGCCAATCCTGTTGTGAGTCTTGGTTTGGTTGACATCTCTTGTTCTATCTCGAGTCCTGACCTAAAGCCAAACTTACCAACGAGAAGCCTTGCATTCTTTATGACCTTCTCAGTTGTTCCCTCACCCAATTTCGTCTTGTTCATTAGTTCTACAGGGTTCTGAACAGCTAACAGTTCTGCTGTTGTGACGTAAGCCTCCCTGAGCTTCTTAGCTACTGCCGGCCCGATGCCTTGAACTTCTTCCAGCTCAGTCATAGTACCTCTTCCTCCTCAAGCCACTCAGCAATTGGACCTTCCACTGGAACGAGTCTTAGAAAAGCTGGTAGATCATAAATCGGGACTACGATCTCACCATGAGACCGGAGAAGTGTCAAACCTTTCAGAAGTTGAATGACCTCCTCCTGTCGGGCTAACGGCACTCGGAAATACAATCCTTCTGGGGTGACCTCAGCAGTGATACTAACATATCCGCCGAGAGCATCGTAGGCTGAACCTAAATGGCCATCCCCGTCTTGAGGCGATGTTCCTGGTTCTGCAGCCTCGACATCTCCCACCAATCGGATCATCTGGAAGATGTCATCATAGAAGTCTTCCCATAACCAGCTGGGACTTCTGCTTGGCGATACCATTAATCCCGCTGCTGCTCCGGCAAGCCACGCAATCTGTGGCATGCTGAATGGCGCACGGGGAATACCTTGAATAAAATCATCAACTTGCATCTAGATTTCTACCTCCTCACTGACTTGTACACCACTGATGACCTCTGGCAAGGGTTGAAGTTCAGACAACCATTCCTTTAGGCCAAGTATCATAGGGTCTCTCAACTGCTGTGTATTTAGTACTGAAGCCAAGAGCGCCCTCGAAGCCACTACAACTCTCTGCAATGCTAACTCACGTTCTGGGAACGACATTGGTTTGAACCAAGGCATCAAAGTGAATCCCGATTCTCCTGCCAAATATTCTCGCCAGTCGATATTCCAGTCCGCGACAAGTGGGTCTCGCTGAATAATTCCAAGAAGCACATCAGTCCACTCGTCCCACCTTTTGAAGAAGTTGCGAACCGATGCTGACAGAGCTTTCAAACTACCGCCCCGTCTTTCTGATAGACCTTCGAAAACTAGAACGAGTCTGGTTGCATCATCCTTTGCGATTGCACTGAGAGCCAAGCCAGTATTGATGGATGTGGTTATCAGTGCTAGTCCCGGGACAATCCCTGGAATATCACACGGAAGGTATCGACCCTTCCGTTCAGGTTCAAAACGCTGGAATGGGGTGAGGATGTCGCTCCTTAATCCAACTATAACTATCAGACTTGCATCCCTGTCTGGATCATGGTACCTCAACCGTGCTTTGAGGATTGTCCGATCAGTATTAGAGAACATCACTTGAAGTGGGAGGGTAACATCTACCATGCCTGTACCCTTCGCTTCTTTGTGAGCCGCAATCAGTTGATCTTCGAGTTGTGTAAGCATTCTGTTGCACCGTACGAATATGTGGTACCATCAAATGCTAACAAAATCTACCATCCCAACTTCCAAAGAAACAAAAAAGAGTACGAATCAAAATTGAACTTTAGAGTCAAATAAAATTACTATTCTGACTTTATATATCTCCTTTTCGTGAATAAGATTATAATAGCATACTTTTTGATGATAAGATAGACAAAAGTGTAATCGAATATTCGTTTTTCCAAATTTCATCATCGCTGAGATGCCAACGCATTTATCTCGGTGTTCATATCAACTCTTGAGTGGAAGTGTACGAAGGGGACAGTGAAAAAAGCATTACTGCAAAAGGAGTGAAATTTGTAAATCTGATTCGTGCCATGATGTACTTCTTAGTTGCTGGTGTTCAGTTTGTTTATTGCACAACTGAAGCTCTCAGTTGCGGGATCATGATAGTTCTAGTACCGCTTACTCTAGGAGTATTGGACTCGCTACTGATTTGGCAAAGTGGGCGCGATACTATGGTTGTCCGTATTGCCGCATTAACGCTCTCAGTAGTTTCTCTAACTGTGGCCATTGACACACTGGCTCCAATCTACCATGGACCTGGGCTCATCAATGATCATCTGTTCTTCATGTTCTTTCTATCGTTTGGTGTTATCATTATGTCAACCTTGGAGTTCATCATTGTCGTTTTTGATCTAGCCAGCGGTAAGGAAGAACTCGAGGATCTAAGAATCTCGACATCAACAAGGACCTACTAAGGAGGTTCCAGATTGTTAGATGCAGATCCAAACCTAACTCCGAGTCGTGTAAGAATATTGGCCATACTCCGAACAGCTATGTACTTTTCTGCCTGTATTTCTATATTTTTCCAATTT
>JBHLRT010000131.1:0-5757 GCA_048882305.1 Candidatus Thorarchaeota archaeon | reverse complement strand
CTGGTCCAGATGGTGCACCAGTGAATATTCATCTTGGAGGTCCTGACACAATTACGGGATACTTCGGTGGCGTTGGAATGCCTAACGAATTTCCTCTAAAGTGGGCGGATGAATATCTTAGTTATTACACAAAATTTGGTGTAAGACAAGTTCTCAACATCAATCCTGGGAGTGTCTTAGTTGGTTACATGATGCATAAACTTGGCATTGATATGGAATTCAAGATATCCGTCTTCATGGGAAATGACAATCCCTACGCCTGTCTATGGACCTTAATGACTGCAAAGCTATTCAGCAGACATGACGGAACAAGTCCATTAATTGGTTTCAATCTTTCAAACAGTGTTAACAACAAAACACTGGAACTTGCTGCGTATATTAGAGAAAATTTTGGCTTTGAAGATGTAGTTCGTTTGGAACATCATATCACTGAAACCTACAAGAGTATTGTTCGGCAACCCTACGACCGCCTTCCAGAGCTATTAGATATTGCCAATCATGTCAAGAATATCAGCGCAAAACACGAGGGCGGCGTTCCTGAAATTGATGCAGGTCACGAACATCCCAGCGACATCCTTGACTACTTCCGGGCCAAGTCTGAGATAGAAGAACAGGGAGATATGCCTTATCTAACACAGAACTACCTTGACAAACATCATGCGTTAAATCGAACAGCTGAGGAACTGACAAAACGAGGTTTGACTTTCATAGCCGCTCAAAAATTGCACAGAACGTGAACTCAGAATAGAAA
The DNA here is from genome assembly GCA_048882305.1 of Candidatus Thorarchaeota archaeon. GTDB lineage: Archaea > Asgardarchaeota > Thorarchaeia > Thorarchaeales > Thorarchaeaceae > SMTZ1-45. Next base: position 5,006 of record JBHLRT010000131.1, on the reverse strand, counting down.
GTATGAGGGCGATAGAATGCCCTCTTACATGTCTGGCTGAAATATATCGTCATACATGTTTTGAAGTCTGGTCTTGTGAGCATTTTCTTCCTTTGCAAGTGTTTCGAAGACTGACCTATGTGATGTATTAGAAGTCAATTCCGAAAGCGCCTTGTAGAAACTGTTTGCTGCAGATTCTCTTTTGATTGCCACAACCAACACATCCTGAGGTGATGAGGATGGACGAAGTGGAATATCAACGAGATACTTGTCTAGGTCCAGTTTCTGAACTTCTTCAACAGATGAGCATGTGAAGGTATCACATACGCCCTCTTTGAGAGCCATTTCCAACTTTTGCTTATGAAGTACTTCTTGTTGTGCTAAATCCTTGAGAAGCTTTGCTGATGCTTTCAGTTCGGAATCCTCGGCTGCTTTCATATAGAAATCATGCGCTTCTTCCTCCCTCTTGATTGCAAGGGAGACTAATTTCTCAAACGTCTGTTGTACACTATTCACAGATGATCGCCAACTTCGACTGCATGAAAGCTTGTATTAAGCTTGATGATAGAATCAGGATATTCATGAACAATGATTTTGAAGAGGTTCTTTTGAGGTCAATTCTGGAGTAATCTATTTCTTCTGAGGAACAATCTCCTTCATACCTGACGGTAGATACTTTTGTAGTGCTTTTGGAATCTCTACACTTCCATCTTCTCTCTGGTAGTTCTCTATAATTGCTACCATCGTCCGTGGATTTGCCATCAGTGTACTGTTCAAGGTGTGAAGGAAAGCTTTCTCAGTACCTCCCTTCTTTAGACGATATTTAATGTTGAGTCTAGTTGCTTGGTACGCTGTACAATTGCTGCAAGAACCTCCCTCTCTATACTTTTGCTGTCCAGGGAACCAGAATTCTAGATCATACTTCTTTGCTGCAACAATTCCAATGTCCCCTGTACAAACATTTACTATCCGATAAGGAAGTTTCAACGCCTGAACAAAATCCTCCTCATTCTTGATGAGTTCTTCATGGATTTTCCATGATTCCTCAGGCAAACTAAAGACAAACTGCTCAACTTTGTTAAATTGATGTACTCTGAAAATTCCTTTAGTGTCCTTGCCATGTGACCCTGCCTCTTTCCTGAAACAAGCACTCACACCCGCGAGTTTGAGGGGAAGATCCGTCGGCTCAAAGATTTCTCCCATGTACATACCCGCCATTGGATGTTCAGATGTTGCAATTAGGTATAGGTCCTCCCCTTCAATCTTGTACATTACATTCTCAAAATCTGCAAGATCCGTCACACCTTCGTAGGGTTCTCGCCGCATCATGAATGGAGGATATATTGGCGCATATCCTCTATCATTGAGTATCTCAAGAGCCATTTGCTGCATTGCAAGATCGAGTAGGACGAGCTCATTTTTCAAATAATAGAACCTAGACCCTGAAAGTCTTGCAGCTCTCGGAATATCTCCAATATCCAAAGACTCAAGCAAGTCAACATGACTATGATAATCGAAGTCAAAATCAGGTCTACCACCCCATTCTCTCACAATCTCGTTATCTTCCTCGTCTGCACCATAAGGTACACTCTCGTGGAGAATATTAGGAATGCTCATCTGAATGCGTTTGATCTGTTGCTCGAGTTCACCTGTTTCATCTTCTACATCCTTAATCTTGGCATTTATGGCATTCACTTTTTTGACAAGCGCTGAATCATCCTTCCCCGACTTCTTTAACTCTCCAATTTCTCGTGAGATTTTATTTCGTTGCGTTCTGAGATCCTGAATATCTTTCTTTAAGGATCGTATCTTCTCATCGAGGTTCAGGAGTTCCTCAAACTCTCTCAGCTTCTCATTATCCCGACGCCGTTTTAAATTATCACGGATTAGGTTGATATTTTCGCGAATGAATCGGATGTCTAACATTGGATGATTCCACCTGTATAGGTTTCGTAATTTGATGTGGTTTCAGAATCCAGATAAGTCGTTTCCTTGATGTTTATCAAGTTGAATTCAGAAAAATCTCTGCAGACGGACATATCTTACTCAAAGAGCACTCGGAGCATTTTGGTTGTCGTGACTTGCAAGTCCGTCTACCATGGGCGCCAACCAACCTCGCATAATCGCTCCACAGTTCTCTCGGTAGTAATTCTATTAGGTCTTGCTCAATCTTCTCCGGCTTTTTCTCATTTTCACTTAGTCCAAGTCGAACGGTGACACGCATGACGTGCGTATCAACAACCACACCTTCACTTAGTCCATAAACAACGGAAAGCACAACATTTCCTGTTTTTCTACTTACACCAGGAAACGATATGAGATTCTCCATTTTTCTCGGTACTTTACTGTCAAAATTCTCAACCAGTTGACGGGATGTTTCAGTGATGTATTTGGCTTTCTTGTTAAAAGATCCAAGTGGCCTGATAATCTGCCCAATCTCTTCAAGACTAGCTCTCGCCATCTTTTCAGGTGTTGGATATTTCTTGAATAGTATTGGAGAAATTTTGTTAACACCTGCATCCGTCGCTCTAGCAGAGAGAATTGTCACTATTAGCATCTCAAACGGATTATGATAATTCAGGTATGTTTTGGGGGCGTCAGGATATGTCTTGTCAAGAATTTTGACAATCTCAACTGCCTTATTCATGTCTTCATCTCCCCATTATCCTTAATGCTATCCTTTTCTTCTGTGGTTCTGACAAGTCCTTTAGTTGCAATCCATCCAAGTATTATTAGGTTGAGCAATAAAACGATGATGAAGAGCTGATATCCTTGCTCGAAAATATCGAACACAATGCCTCCAATAGTTGGCCCGATTGATGAGAACATATACACAATAAACCAAAACACACTGAGAATCTTGGAAGTGTCACGTCTTGGTAGGTTCTTCTGGATAATTGTCAATAACAACAGATACCACAAAGAATCATTGACTGACTTAATCACTAACGCAAGGAATGGGGTTGAGAAAACTGCACCCAGTCCGTTAAATACTGAATCAGCTTGATTCACAACTGATAATGGCACCCAGTAGGTATACCATGGAGCAATCACAAGAAGTAATGCACAGATAGGCATTATGCTGTAAATGATAAATGCCGTGTTCCTCTCTCCACGTCTGTCAGAAAGCATTCCAGTTCCCAGTAACAGTGGGACTGAAACCATAATGGTAATCATACTCATCAGAATCAGTCCAGGAATTTGGATACCGAGGTCATCATAGATATAGATGTATGCTCCAAATTTAAACAACGAATCACTTAGCGAGTCTAGAACGACAATCGCTATCATCCCTGGGACTGCTCGGAATAGAATAGCTGCTGCTTTCCTGTTTTCCAGAATAAATGCCCTTGCGAGTGATACACCCTCTCTTTGTGTTTCAGGAGCTTTGCCTTCGAGAAGAATGGCTCTCATAATTGTAGTTACAACTAAAAACAGACCTCCAATCAAAAACATCAGACGGAGACTCGAGTCAAAAGTCATAGTCTGAGTCAGCACTACAAACACGCCCAGAGTTATAATTCCAAACACTCTACCTGCCGTGAATAATGAGATTCCTAATCCACTATGCTTTCTAGGAATATTGTCCATGATATAGGCTGTTGATCCTCCTTTGAAGACATCCATCGTGGAGAAGAACAGAAGAGCAATGATGATCCATGTGAACTCGACAAAGATGCCCATAATCAGGTTGTATGCAGCCATCATGGCCATAGCAATAACTGATAGATGCTTTCTATTTGACACGTCACCCACATAACCCCCTATCAAACGAGAAGTTGCAGATATGGCACTCATCAGTGACAGTACAGTCCCAATTAGCACATAGCCCCAACCCAACTCAAGTAGGTAGAGGTTGTAGAATAATCCCATGTAGCTAAAAGCAGTGAATGTCCACGAAGTTATAAGATACACAGAATAGTTACGCCACGAGAAGATTGTTTTGAGAGCTGTTCTCAGACTTGGTTCCTCTTCTTTCATTCCACCGAGCTTTTCTTCTAAAACATTGATTTTTGTCCTGATTCTTTGGAGTTTCTCTTTCTCCTCTCTCACTGATTCTAATGATTCCTCTCGTGCAAGAAGATCCCATTCCATCCTAGAGTGTTCGTCATCCACGTCTTGTTCGCTCCTGTCATCAGAATGTTGGATGAGCTTCACTATCCTTTTGTCTCCAAACTGGTTGAAATGTGTACTGCCGTTCCAACTGGGACCCCTCCGAGACAAACTCAGATTCAATCTGAACGGCGTGAGAACAAGCAGATGTACTGGCTGAGGCTATATAGAGGCCTCTCTTTTCATACATACTGTACTGACTGTACTACACCGGGGTGATCGTGTCGACCCCGGTAATACGCCGGGTCCATTGCATTCACCGTGGCTACTATTCGAACACTAACACTTTGATGTCGCCGTCCGCAGTTGGGATGGCCATAAGTTTCTGTGTGCCGATGTCCGCTGTAACCACAAGACTCTCAGGTGGAGCTCTTGCACTGATCAGATTCCTGACTGCTAGCTCGAGATTAATAGCAACGAGCCTGACAGTTTCAGAGTCAGTGAATGGGTCCACTTCACGTCCATTTTCGGACGAGTAGTCTCCGAATATTGGTTCGATTTTTTGTGTTCGTATCATTTTCGTTTTTTCCTCCGATGCGTTTTTCCGCAACGTTCTTAGTGTTACCAAGGCTCAGGGTTTGTTAATCCATCTCCGCTGCCATGGTCCATTGATTTTTCTCTCCTCGAATTCTTCATGGTTCTCATCTCTCCAAAGGGTTGGCATTGGATTCTTCCCGGGTACCAGGGGGTGGTTCGGGAATCCAATTCTCCTTCGATTTAGATTCTTTTTTTGACTCTCACACTGCAGAGAATGACTAGAATCCATACCAACCGTGCCAGCAACGATTCATTTCAACTGCTGCCATCGCCTGTCTTCACCCTTGCTCCAGTCTATTGACTAGAACGGACTGGGATCTTCACATGGCGGTTGCACTACAGTAGAAATGCCGCGCACAACACCGATTGATAGCAAC
>JBHLRT010000130.1:0-5764 GCA_048882305.1 Candidatus Thorarchaeota archaeon | reverse complement strand
CGGGTCTTTTCAGATGGGCTGAGTAAGGAACAGAACCATTTGCACCTTCAATAAAGATCCAGACTAAAATTGAAAGGATACTACCCATTGCCATAACCGCAGCTCGTTTCCAGCCTACAAAGAAGCCAATGCCCATTATCATAGGTGAATTGCTTATACCAATCCAATCCGGGATTGCTCCAAGGGCTGGAACTATGCCAGCTAGTGCACGAGGAATTGTACTTAGCTTTGTGCTTGATACTGCTTCAGTAACCTTTGTGGCACCTACCCAAGCTCCTGATGCTGCGAGCCCCATTCCCACAGCTTTTCTCGATTCAGCGTCTCGGCCAATTGAGTTTATACATTCAGCTTGAGGCTGGACATGCGGCCAAGGTTCTTGCTCGAATCTTTTTCTAAATGGTACGAGAAGAACAATTCCAAAGATTGCGCTTACACCGGTAGTGAACATGATAAAAAGAAGGGTCATAGTTGGGTCATATGCTACATGGCTGATATTGAAAAGGGGATTTTCTGTGTCGAAAATTGCGATAGCAGGATATGTCAGCAATACTCCGATGGCTACCATGGAAGACGTATTCGCTATTGCTACGACAACTGCATTCTCCTCGCGGGTATAATTACCTCGCATACCAAGAAAGATAGCTCCTAGCATCTCAGCACCAACGAGAAATACGAGACCAATCTTGAGAGCGAGATAGATACCCATGAATGTCATAACCACTCCAACAATCAAACCGGTTCCCATTGCCCTCTTCGTAAGAGGAAACTTTGGCTCTACTCGAACGAATCCATAGAATGCAAGACTAGCAATCACCAAGATGATAATATGTGTAAAGAACATGAATAGTAAACTCAAAGTAAGGGTTGTTAGAATGAGGGCGCTTATGGCGGCTAATTCCTTCTTATCCGGAGGTCGCTTAATCAGTGACATGTAAAGCAGAATGATCTCAATAACTAATCCCAAGTAAATGTCAGGGCGAAATCCTGGATATTGAACAAACGTGTATAGAAGATAAAACGTAATTGCCGCAAACAGTCCAGCAAGCAATGCCTTTTTTGACTCCAACTCAATCCTTATGGTCATTGCAACATAGATTGCAACTCCACCAACCGTTACTACAACCATATCTGAGAAGATTCCAAGAAGAACACTGAGCGGATAGTAAATCACAGATAGGAGTACCATAACTATGATTTGGTTTCTTTTTAGAGGCGGTTTGAATACTGAGATATAGAGCAAAGCAACTTCTACTGCTAGTGTGATTATTACATCAAGATGCGTCAATCTGCCTGTCAACATAGCCAAGGCGACTAGAGCGAGACCTACTGCATATGTCACTCCAAGGAATGTGGTTCGATCTATTCGCAACAATGGTATATACTCCGAGTGGTTGATAATCTAAGGCGGTTACTATGTATAGACGTTGAACCGTTCAAAATCCTCTATTTAACTACCTATGTCACCTGCATGAGCTTGTCTGTTAGATCCTCCGCACTAAGACCCACTATCAAAAGTGTCTTCTCTCTAGCTTTATGACCCGCAACCAGACTGACATCGGAGGTGGATATCTTCAGAATTTTTGAAACTCTCTTTAGTAATTCAGAATTTGCTTTTCCTTCTCTTGCTGGTCCCTTCAAATTGACAATTATAGCCTCTGGAGTAATATGTGCAATGAAATTTTTCTCCTTTGAATTTGGACGAACAATTACCCGAACCAATGTTCCTCTGGCAGTTTCCCAAATTGCATTGACCATATGTTCCAAATTGAGTGCGTTCCTAATGAGTTTGTTTGCTGTCTTGCAGCCAAGGCCATCAAGGATTTGTTTATTTGGAAAGGCTGTTCCGAGTTTTCATAGACCGTAATTGTACGGGGTGAATTACGATGAGCGATCCTGTAATGGATGCATATACTCAAGCATACAATAGTTCAGGAAATATGGTCCAAGCCTTTGGTGTGATATCCGAGTCCGGACAAGTCCTTTGGCAAAGTAATAATTGGGATTTGACTGCTGACGCAACTAACTTGATGTCCGCAGTGAAGTCTCGTGCAGCAAGTGTTATTCAGAATCAAGTTAAATATTCAACAATGCGCTCGACTCCAGAGAGTTTAGTTGCACGAAATGTTCAGGGCAATGGAATTTTGATTCTTACAAAGATTGATGCCGCGAGTGACCGATGGGTTGTAGCGTGGGCTGATGCACAGGCTCAACCAGATGGGGTCTATGTCGATGTAGACCGAGCTGCAAAGACACTTAGAGGTAAGATCTAGAATTTTTCTGAAAATGACGGTATTAGGGGAAAACTTCAAAGTTCTTCCCTTCTACATCACTATAGAAATGGTGGTATAATTTTGGCGTTAGTAATTGGGCATGAATGGAATCTTCTCTTTGCAAACAATCCGAAGATCCATGCATTTGCAGTTGCCAAGGATGGCACCGTCATCTGGCAGACTGATAACTGGAATCTTGTTGAGGACATTGAAAGCATTCTGAAGGCTGCTGACAAAGACGAATCCAAAATTACCACTGGGGGCGTAACATACAAACGGATTGCATCATCCGATGATTCTTACATCGCGACAGCGGATGACAACAAAGGACACCTCATTCTTGTATTGATTGACGAGAATAGCTGGGCTATAGCGTTTGCCGCACCTAGTGCCGTTCCCGAACTCACAATCATTGATGTCCGGAAGACAGTCATACAACTGCGTGGGCATATCTAAAGTCTATAGACCTTCTTTAGAATCTTGACAGGCAGCTACTCTTTAGGAAACAGAATTTCCCTGATCTTGTAGATTGTATCCATGTATTCTTCTGAACCAACTGAATAGTAGTCCAGCATCATCTCATACATCGTGAGGGTTTCTTTGTTAGCAATATCAAGGTTGACCATTTCTGCAATCTTGGTTCTCCACTTATACTGCATCTGTGCCCTCTTGACGCTCAACTGAAGCAATTCTTCTCGTTTTTCTTTGGTGACCTTGATGTTGAAGGTTTCTAGCATCTTGTCAACAAAACCGCTAAGTTTCTCACGTATTCGCTTCTCTTCAGTGCCCCAGGCTCCTGTGGTCAACATGAAACCCTTCGCAGTTCTACGGTAATAATCAGTAGTGCGCTTTCCTTTTGTAATGGTGCCGTATTTGATTACATAACCATGTTCTATCAGTTTTGGCAGATGATGATATACCTGATTTTTGGAAATCTCTTCTGCTTCTGTACAGCATTTGGGTGAAAGCTCAACTATCTCCATTACAGATAGTATGTCTCGTCGTACAACTTTTTGACGGATGATCTTGTCTCCTGTTTCCTCATCCACCGTTTCAGTTGTAAGCGTGTCTTCTATACCTTTACGAAGTGTCTGCAAAATATTGTAACGAACCAACTCATCAAGTACCTCTGCTCTCTCTTCATCCGTTACAAAAACAATCTCTTTCTGTGGTTTTTTGCCCTCTGGATCCACCTCAATTCCTTCAAGGCTGTCCGTGATTTCCGTTGTTACATAGTCGTCGCCCATATCTATATTCACCGATGCATTTTCGAATTCGTCTATCCGTCCAGCGATTAGGAATCGTTCGTTCCGGATTTTTCTCAAGGGTTTTGAATTTTAAAACCCACTAGGAGCGCATTTTAACACTCCACATCTATGTTATTTAGGACAAACTGATTATTTAAGTTTGATGGTGGTGGCGAACCATTCAATTGATTAAAGTTTGGAAAATACATTTTTTTGGCCTTTTAGTATATAAATAGTGTAATAACACAACAATTAATCACTCAATGGTTTGGAGAGCAAACCTTATATGTAACTTTGGTGTGTATATGTGTAGTGATAAACAATGTATCGCATGAAGATCACTGATAACAAGCGTGAGAAACTGGAAAACAAGATGGCACGGATCTATACAACCCATGCTATCGGGTTCGCAAGCCTTTACCGGAGGTAGATAATATGGCACTAGCAAAAACAACCAGGAGAAAGTACCAGCTTAGGAAGCAGATCTCTACGGATGCTATAATCCACTCATACAAGTACAGGTAGATTCCCATGTACTATCACAGTAGAACCATTGGCTCAGTCCGAGAGGATAAGAGCAGTCCAAGGAGCGCTATAAGGCTACGAGATGTAACAGTTAAAGAAGTGCTCTTGTGGGAAGCCACTTGAGCACTACTACTCTTTTTACGACGATATAGTCGAATGATTTCATGGTGTATTAACACCAAAATTGCAGTTATTTCCTGAAGACAATTTGATAGAAGGTTTCGTTCATCACATAGGTGACTTCGACATCCTTGGCTTTGTCAGGAATCTGCTCTAACGGTGGTCTTGCTGCGAAGAGTGTGTTTGCTTTCATGATGGCTTTTCCTTCATCGGTTTCTCTCTTTGCAGGTGATAATCCTTCATCCACAACGATGATGAGACCCCCTGGTTTTACTATCCTCATCATCTCATTGAGTGCTCCCGGGATGTCTGAAAATGTGTTGATACCTCCTGAATGCACAACTATGTCGAAGAATGATGAAATATATGGTATATTGAACACACTACCCTCGGTTAGACTTACTTCTAGGTTATTCTTAGCGAACTTCGAACTTGCGACTTTCAACATCCCTCTAGAGAGATCCATCCCATGGAGGTTGAATCTACCTATTTGATTCTTGTATTGATTCTTCAGAGCTATGAAGTTTGCACCAGTTCCAACGCTGATATCAATCATCTTCACAGGTCCCTCAATGGGAATGAATAGATGGAAATTCTCTCGTTCCTTCATCATATCGATGCCAAGCCAATCATCATATTGCTTGACAAGCTCGTCATAGTTCTCAGCCATTTCATCGTATTCGGAGATCCATTTAGCATCCTCTTCTGATATTGGTGGATGAACCAGAGAAGGAATGCCATTGACTACATGCCATAGGTGTCCTTTTTCGCAGACTATCTCTCCATCTGTGACATCTGAGATGCTTCCATTGACATGAAGCTTCTTTCCACATTTTGGGCATTTGAGCGCTGCTAGATGTGCTTCATTCACTCTTTTCGTGCTCCAACAACCAACCACTGGCACATACTAAAGAATGAATCGAATCAGATTTTTGTAAATCGTAGGATTAGTTGACCTATGACATCTCATTTTGAATAATCGCTTCAACTCCCGAAAGAACTGTTTTTACAACCTGCCATTGTATCATCACCACTAGACGGCTTCGTACATGCAATGCCCAAGGCTGTGAAGTGTCATCCCCGGGAAGAAACACACCGATACTCTCCCGACCATCAACATTCATGATTAACATACGAGTTGGTTCCCATTCGTCAGGTGAGAGTGATGGAGATTGAAAGACCTCCTTGAAGCTCTCCATCAATAAGTCGGTGCTTGGCATTGCTATGGAAACTTTCAGATAATGCTCAAGACCAGGAACTTCCTGTGAACCGGGAGTCGTAGTAAATAGTTCAATCTTGACATCTTTTTTCTTTACTTCACTGAAGGCTCCTCTAAGTCGTCCCAGGAGACCGGGGGATGCAGATGCTATGTAGATATATTCTTGCGCACCTTCTATGGACGTACGTAGACCCATGATTACCTGTTCCATACCCTGAACTGCCCAGGCGAATTCTTTTGCTTCAGTACCTCTCAAAGACTGAAGCCCCTTCAGCTTCATCCTCGCACTTGTTGCAGAGCTCTTTACCTTCTCCTCAAGATGGTCTAAAGCTGCATCCACAGGAGCCGGGTCAAATAGAGTGGGTTCACTACCAGCCACCTTC
>JBHLRT010000129.1:0-5765 GCA_048882305.1 Candidatus Thorarchaeota archaeon | reverse complement strand
TCAGTAGTGATTTGCTCACTCTGTCATAATCCGATGGTGAGTTAGCATAGAAGAATGCCCTCTCTAGAGGTTTGTATTTCTGTTGAACCTTTACAATCACCAGTCTATCAATAGAATCTGGAGTGAAGGGTTTTGGTATTCTAACACCTGAATTCTCAAGGAGCCAGATTTGATCTTTTGGATATCCCCTCTCTTCTACTCTTAGAATATTGCGATTTCCATAGATGGGTATACGAAACTCTTTTTCAATCTCATCATATCCAACGTAAACTGAGAATGATCTATTGGGTATCCAAATGGTGTTTAATGATTCAAGTTTTTTCTGCACATCATCACTAATTATGTCTTTAAATGAGTCAAGAATTATTATTTCGTCAAAGAGATGCCTGTTGTAATGAGAGTAAAGCCGTTCGCGTCCTTTTTGACATACTACTACTGTCCTGAATCCATGAGATTTTGCAGCTACCCCAATTTCCTCTGCACTATGTGACCCAATCATCCCGATTGCGGGTAGTTTCTTCTCGTTCACATTTTCACCTCAGCGCCTCTTCAAGTCGTCCATCTTCGATTAGTTCGCGAACCTCTATGGCAATTCTTCTACCCATCCACATCGGTTCACCAAATTGCAAATACGAATAGGGTGATGAAGGTATCCACACATTTGTTCCTGCAACTATTCTTCCACTAAACTCAAAGCTGTAAATTTGTTGGTTTTTATCAATTATCGTTTCAATACAGAATGGACCTGGCAAGACCTGATTTAGACGTCGATGAAATGATTTCACAAATGCAACTCCCATTTCATAATATTTTGCTAGAATTGACTCTCGAAGAACCATCGGAATATTCCCAACCACTATGAAGCTTGGAGTATCATCGAACCGAAGGTTCGCATCTGCATCCGTTTCATATCGAATATCAGCACCAAACACTTCGGTACGATTCCTGCTTAGTGAATTGAAATATGTGACAAACACTTTGGTTCCAACAATATACTCTTGAAACGTGTAAACAGTAGTTTGGTCAAGATTATCTCTGACTTCTTTGGCATTCTTCGCAATGAAATAGCCATCTCCGCCAGCAGCTCCGCGTGTCTTAGCAATGACTGGTGTGTTTATCTCATCTATTGAATTGAACTCTCTTGGAATATTGAATCCTGACTCACGCAATAGTTCGGATTTTAATTCCCGGTCTTCCTCCCATTTTAGTAGGTGCTTATTGCCAAATAATTTGATTTCTGATTTGAGTAAATTTTCTGCACCTATGTATGCGACAAAGGAACCATGAGGAATCATGACAACATCTGATAAGTCAATATCAAGTATCTGATCAAATGTTTCAATTTCGACTATCGAGTCTTCTAAACCAAAGGATTTGTAGAATGGTATTCTCTCAGGAGGACAATATAGTTGGGTGTCAAATCCCTCCGCCTTAGCTCCCGAAATTATGTTCAAGGCGCTATGACTAGCTACTGTCCCGATTTTCATTCTGCTAAATCCCTCTCGTAGTCTCTTCCATAAGGGGCGATTCCAAGTTCTTGAACCTTGTCACTGATTCTTCATACCCGTTCTGAGGGATATTTTTTACTCTACCAAGCGTTGGGTACTCCAACATATGAAATTGACTAGAAGAATTCTCTAATGATAGTACCTATAACTGAACCAAGTAAGGTAGCTAGAGTCATCAATATGAAGTAAGCAATGGAAATGGCGAAACCACTTACAATGAAATTGCCAATTCCTAATTCTGGTACCAACAATGCAGGAGATGCAAGAAAGGTGATGATGAAAATAAGGAAGAAAACAGCACCCAGAAATCCTCCAATCAAGGAATGTCCAGCTTCAGATGATGTTAGGCCTATTGGTATCGCTACGATGACAGGGATGAAGAAAAGGAATATGGCAGACTCATCAAGTGTGGCAGTGATTACGTACGAGTAAAGCGTCGTGTCAATTAGTCCGACTAGAGCTGGAATTAAGAACAACATCAAGAGATCTTTTCTTTTCTCACGCATTGAAACTCCTAATACCTTGACTATAGGTTGAGGTCTTCCATCTTCGTCTGTATACTTAGGTTCTTCCCTAGTAGGTAATGGTCTGAAGAGTCCTTTCTTCTCTTCATGGTCTTCTTCCTCCTCAGGAGATTCAACTCTATACTTTTCCTCGTTTGCCATTTGCACCACACTATCTGCGATTGTGAAAAGTCATTGAATAAAGGCTTCGCATCACGCAACAAAATCAGAAAATCAAAGATGAACGCACTACCGCAACTCCTATCTGTATATTCATTTACTCAACTTCATAGTCGGAGGACACGAGATGGTTGAAGGAAAGCCGTTTGATGAATCCGAAATTGATGATGAATCATCTGATGCATCAATGACCAAGAGAAGAAAGATCGAGCACATCGAAATATGCTTGGATGAAGAAGTTCAATGTCAACGAACAACGATGTTCGAGGATATTGAGTTTGTGCACAATGCATTACCTGAGATTGATAAAGACAAAATTGATCTCAACATCAATTTCTTCGGTCTAAGGGCTGGAGCACCACTTGTCATTGCAGCTATGACTGGTGGTCATCCTAAAACAAAAAGTGTCAATCAGCGATTAGCAAGTGCAGCGGAAGAACTTGGTCTTCCAATTGGTGTTGGAAGTCAAAGGGCAGCTGTAGAAGACCCATCACTTGCTGACACGTTCACAATTGTAAGGGAATCTGCTCCATCAGTTCCTGTGATTGCTAATATAGGTGCAACGCATGTAGCAGAAGCACCTGATGCCGTTTCAATGATTGATGCAGACATTCTTGCTGTACATCTCAATCCTCTTCAAGAAGCTATCCAACCAGAAGGTGATTGCAATTCTGAAGGTGCTCTCGAAAGCATTGCAGCAATTGTTGACTCTGTTGATGTTCCGGTCATTATCAAAGAAACAGGTGCTGGAATTTCGGGTGAAGTAGCAAAGAGTCTCGAGGAGATTGGCGTTGTCGGCATTGACGTAGGTGGTGTTGGCGGAACAAGTTGGGCTGGAGTTGAATATTTCCGTGCACAACGAGAAGATGATGACCTAAAGGCACAACTTGGATTGGAGTTTTGGGATTGGGGTATTCCAACCGCACTTAGCACAATTATGGTCCTTGATACGACTGACCTTGATGTAATTGCCACCGGCGGTATCAGAAATGGTCTTGATATTGCAAAAGCACTTGCTCTAGGAGCAACAGCTGCTGGTATTGCTCACCCATTGCTTAGGCAGGCTGTTTATGGTTCATCTCTCGATGTTGTTGTAGAACTTGAGAGATTTCTTGAAGGTTTGCGTGTTGCAATGTATCTTACCGGATCCCAGAAAGTAGAAGAGCTATCATCGAAACAACTTATCCTAAGCGGCAAATTAGTTCAATCACTTGAGTCGCTAGGAATAGACTACCAGAAGGTTGCCAGTGGGATCTAATCTATATCTTGCCAATCCGCTGAAGATATCTTGAACGTTTTCGGATGCCATTCAGCATTTGGACTGCTTCCTCGATAGTGTCCCCGACTGATATCCCATTTAGTTCGAATCCTCTGATTATAACCTCATACTTCTTTAAATTGGGAACATACGCAACCACTGTCTTCTTGTGTTTTTTTGCGACATTGGCAACTCTCGCTCCTATCTGAAGAGAGATGCCCGGTGCATATGGTAGTAGAAGGAGTAATGCAGCATCGATTGTATCAAATGCAAGCATCTCATCAAGAACTCTTTCATAGTCTAGGTCTGATGCACTTCCAGTTAGATCACAAGGATTTCTAAAAGAGGCAATTCCTTGATATGCCGGAGTCATAACATTCCTCATTGTGGTTTGCTGCTCTTTGTTGAATGGTGGCATTGTGAGTCCATAATGCGCAGCTTCATCACTCGCAATAACACCATGACCACCGCTAACAGTTAATGTCCCTACTCGTGGTCCCAGCATGTATTTTGGTTTGAAGGAGAACACTTTGGTATAAGCCATCACTTCATCCTCATCCACTGCATGAATCACGCCAAATTGATTGAATGCAGCATTTGTGATTACATTATTTCCAGCAAGAGATGACGTGTGGCTCTGAGTCGCTCGATGACCTGCTTCTGACTCTCCGCCTTTTAGGACAATTACAGGTTTCTTTGGGACAATTCTCTCGCATGCTTTAACAAATCTCTCTCCCTCGCCATCGCTAAATCCTTCAATATAAGCTAGAATGACATCAACAGATCCATCATCCCCAAAGTGATCAACGAAATCTGTGACCTTTGTTTGAGCTGCGTTTCCAATTGAAATAGCAGCTGCAATTCCGACATCCCTGAAGGCTAATTCTTCGAGTCTCTCTATAAGCCAGCCCCCACTCTGTGAGATTATGGCTACGTTACCCTTTCTGGGTCGAGCAACTCTCTCAGAGGGAAGAAAGAATGTATCTAGTTTGTCCGGCACAAAAACACCGATGCAATTAGGTCCTACCATTGTTATTCGGTACTTGTTTACGACTTCAACAATCTCATGTTGAAGACTTGCACCAGTTTCGCCGACTTCACTAAATCCGCCTGAAACAACTATGACCGATTGAATTTTTTTTTCTCCACATTCGGTCAGTACTCCTGGTACATATTTTGCGGGAACCGAGATCACGGCAAGGTCAATATCATCAGGAGCCGCAGTAATTGATTTATGAACTGGAACTCCTTCGACTGTTCCACCTTTGGGATTTATTGGATATGTTGGTAATCCGTTCTCAAAGGCTAGTTTCCTAAATATCACATTTCCTGGACTGAAAGGATTGGATGTTGAAACACCAACGACAGCAGTCACTTTGGGATTTAGCATAGTTTTTAGGCCGATCATCTCTCATCCTCATCTGTCTTGGCTTTGGATTGCATGTATCCCTTATATGGGCTATGGATACAACTGCTAGCGATTCACAACTTTCAAGACTAGAAATTAAGGCTTCATCTGAGCAAGGATTTCTCTCGGTCTAGGTTCTGCAAGGAGTGCATGCTGAAGTTTGCACAACATCTTTGCTATTTCTGCATGAATAACCTGTCGAGCTGGGTCAGTTCCAGACTCAGCATTTTGGATTGCTTCTTCGACTTCTTGATTCAGTCTCTTGATTATTCGTTTTTCTAACTCGGGTCCACCCCAACCGAATCCATCCAGCGCGGTCTGAGCTTCTAGAATCTTATCCTTGACGTTAAGTTCAGACTCTTTCAAAACCGGTTCGACTCCCTGATAGTATTTAGCCACAGCTCTCTCGATGCGTTCCATTTCTGAACCATTCAGGTAGTTCTCCTGCTGACGGTGCTTCATGAGATCTTGCAGGAGTCGAGCTCCCGGAGCTTCGGTCAATAAGCCTTTTGCGATTTTAACTAGAACACGCGCAGGAAGTTCAATCACATCTCCTAGATATGGCGAATCTGAACGATAACGATGAATCTCGCGAAGAGACTCAAGCCAGAATGTGGGAAGAAGGATATGGCATCGCTTCGAATACTGTTGAATCAACCTCTGACTCTGACCAATCAGACCAAACAAATCATCTTCAACATCGACTTTTTTATAGGCTACAGCTGGTTTTGGTTTCTCGCCACCGACCAAGGGAACAAGATCAGGTTCGGAGCTTTCTACAGATGTCTTAGTAGATGCTGTGGTTGTTGTTGGAGCTTCCTTCCCATCAAGCAATGAAAGAATCTCTTGTGCTGCTGAACCTGACTCCATCTGTTTTGCTTTGTCAGAAAGTTTTGGCAAGAGACTCT